>CAYQPP010000020.1:0-22168 GCA_964419235.1 uncultured Bacteroidales bacterium | reverse complement strand
TTTGCGGTGCAAAAGTAATTGATTATTATATTTTTTCAACAAAATATTATTTTTATACAGAATTCTACAATTAAAGCATATTCAAATTGAACAACTTTAAGCAATTATACTCAATAATAGCAAATCCAAAAAAAATTCATTTTTGGATTATCATATTCTTTATAATAAGGCTTTATGGCATTACCAATCCACCTTTAGAGGTAGCCCATAACTGGAGGCAGACAACCGTTACAATGGTTGCGAGGAATTTTTTTGAGGTTGATGCAAATATTTTTTATCCAAGGATTGACATTGCAGGAGAAAAATCAGGAATTACAGGAATGGAATTCCCATTTTTTAATTATTTGATTTATTTAGTTAGTATCGTTTTCGGATACCAGCACTGGTATGGCAGGCTTATTAATTTAATTGTTTCAAGTTTTGGAATATTTTTCTTCTCATTATTGGTTAAAAAACACTTCTCAGAAAGAATTTCCCTTTTTGCCTCAATCATTTTATTGGTATCAATATGGTTTGCCTATTCGCGTAAAATAATGCCCGACACCTTTTCAGTTTCATTTACAATAATAGGGTTATACTATGGTTCAAACTATTTAGAATCGAATTACAAAAAAATACATTTATTGCTCGCATACTTTGTTTTCACAACATTAGGCGTTTTGTCAAAACTGCCTTCCGGACACCTGCTAATTTTATATATGCCTCTTTTATTGATTAACCGTGGCAATACAAAAGCAATAATACTATTTATTATTAGCTCTGTTGTATCTGTTTTTATTATTGGCGCATGGTATTACTTTTGGGTTCCATACTTAGTTAAAGAATATGGTTTTTGGCATTTTTTTATGGGCAACACAATCAGTGCAGGCACAAAAGAGATAATAGAAAATTTAAACCTTACCCTTTCGCGTTTTTACGAAACAGCCTTAAAATATATAGGCTTTTTTGTTTTTTTGTTTGGTCTTGCAAATGCATTTTATAAAAAGAATAAAAAGCTGACCACTATTTTCATACTCTCTTTTTTTTCATTCTTGATAATAATTTTAAAAGCAGGATTTACTTTTTCGCGCCACAGTTATTACATAATCCCTTTTGTGCCCATAATGGCATTGATTGCCGGATATGGTTTAGACACAATTAAATCAAAAAAAGTTGTTTTGCCTATTTTAATAATTATCAGCTTAGAGGGGGTGCTAAACCAACAACATGATTTTAGGATAAAAGATAAAGAAACCGCTTTATTAAATCTTGAAACCGACTTAAATGAATTTTCAAACAATAATGATTTAATAGTAATTAACAGCAATGAGTATCCTACTCCCATGTATTTTGCCCACAGAAAAGGATGGGTGGCAAACAACGAAGATTTATTGAACAAAGATTACATTGAAAAACTAAAGGAAAATGGTTTGAAACAAATTATAATTCTAAAAAAATCGTTTGGAATCGATATTAACCTCCCTTACAAAAAAAACATCGACAATAGTAACTACACCATCTATACTCCTTAAAAATGGAAAAATTAAATATTGCATATATTCAAGCCAATTTAGTATGGGAAAACTCGGCTGCAAACTTAAAGATGCTTGAAAACCGTTTCGATAAAATTGAAAATACCGATATTGTTGTTTTGCCCGAGATGTTCAACACAGGCTTTACAATGAATGTAAAAGGACAGGCTCAACTGCCTGCCGGCGATGTTATGCAATGGTTAAAACTAAAAGCCAAGGAGCACAATTTTGCCATTATGGGCAGCACTATTATTAATGACGGCGGAAAATATTACAACCGCTTTTTTATGGTTACACCGCAAGGCTCTACCGAGCAGTATGACAAACGCCACCTTTTTCGGATGGGCGATGAACACAAAAATTTTACCGCAGGCAACAAACTGCAAACCTTTAATTATTTGGGGTGGCGCATACGCCCGCTAATTTGTTACGATTTACGATTCCCTGTTTGGAGCCGCAACAAAAACAATTACGACCTGCTTATTTATGTTGCAAATTGGCCAAAAGCCCGTCGCGAAGTTTGGAAAACACTTTTAAAAGCCCGCGCCATCGAAAACCAGTGTTATGTAATTGGGGTTAACAGGGTTGGCAATGACGGAATGGGTATTGAATACTCGGGCGATTCGGTAGTGATTGACCCAAAAGGCTCTATTATCAGCCAACTGCCCGAAAATAACGAGGCTACCGGTACAGCCTCAATATCATTAAGTGAATTACAAGTGTTCCGCTCAAAATTTCCTGTACATTTTGATGCCGATGATTTTACAATTTTATAGGGTTATGATATCAAAGCCCCAAACAACACCTCAACCGGATGCAGGGCTTCCCTATCGGTTACATCCTTTATTTGGTGGCGGCAACTCGTGCCGGGTGCAACAATAATTGCCTCCTTTTTGGTTTTGCGAACCTCAGGAAAAAGCACCAGCTCGCCAATTTGCATCGATAACTTATAATGCTCTTTTTCAAAACCAAAGCTACCCGCCATGCCACAACACCCCGACGGTATTTCTTTAACCTTGTAATTTTTTGGTATAGTAAGCATTTTTATGGTTGGCGCAGTTGATGCAATGGCTTTTTGCTGACAATGCCCGTGCAGCTTAACCTCTTTATAATCATTAACAAACAAGCTGCTGTCAATAAACCCCGCATCATATTCACGAGCAATAAACTCATCTATCATTAATGCATTTTTTGCCAATGCTTGCGCCGATGCTTTTAAATTATTGCCAACCAAATCGGGGTATTCATCGCGAAAAGTCAATATTGCCGATGGCTCGATGCCAATAAGCGGCTTGCCTTCGGTAATTATATTTTTTAATAGTGTAACATTTTTTATTGCAATTTTTTTTGCCTTGCGCAACAACCCTTTCGACAGGTAGGCGCGCCCGCTCTCGGCGTGTGGCACCAACAAAACCTTATACCCCAAACGTGTTAAAAGCCTAATGGTAGTAATGCCAATATGGGTATCGTTATAATTGGTAAACTCGTCAATAAACAGCACCACCTCTTTTTTATAGGTAGTGTTTTTATTATGCTTTTGGTTTTTGTTTGCCCAGTTTTTTAAAGTGGTTTTGTGCAACAGCGGCATTGAACGCTCAACAGCAAACCCCAAAGTTTTTTTAATAACAGTTGAGGTAAAACGGTTGCTCATAAAAAAGTTGGCAACGCTCGGAACAAAAGCCCCCAAACGGTTGATTTTACTGATATTTGCAATAGCTCGTGTTCGCAACGGTATTCCATGTTCATCATACCAATGTTGTAAAAACTCGGCTTTTAATTTTGCAATATCAACACTGCTTGGGCATTCCGATTTACACGCTTTGCACGACAGGCACAAATCAAGCGCTTCATAAATCTCTTTATGGTCAAACGGGTTTTTTGTATCGGAACCGGTTAAAAATTCGCGCAATATGTTTGCTCTTGAGCGTGTTACATGTTTTTCGTCGCGTGTTACCATGTAGCTCGGACACATAGTTCCGCCGGCAGTATGGGGCTTTAAGCAATCGCCTGAGCCATTGCAGCTTTCGGCTGCCCGAATTATTCCATGCTTTTCCGAAAAATCGAAAATAGTGTCAATTTTAGCTGTTTTGCCCTGCCTGTACCGCAAATTACTGCGCATTGGGGGCGTGTCGATAATTTTTCCGGGATTAAGGATATGATGCGGATCCCAAACATTTTTAAGGTCTTTAAGCAGCTTGTAAACGGTATCGCCCAGCATAAAAGGAATAAATTCTCCTCGCAACCTCCCGTCGCCATGCTCGCCACTTATTGAGCCTTTATATTTTTTAACAAGGTGCGCAATATCCCATGCAATTTTCTCGAATTTATCAATATCGGCAGGCTGCTTTAAATTTAGCTGCGGACGCAAATGTATTTCGCCCGTTCCGGCATGGGCATAATACACGCATACCTCGCCGTAGCTATCCATAATTTTCGAGAATTCATCAATATATTCGGGTAGTACATTGGGGTGTACGGCGGTATCTTCAATTACCGTAACCGACTTTTTATCGGCGGCGGCATTGCCCAATATCCCTAAGCCTGCTTTTCGCAGACTCCAAGCTTTTTTTGTGTCATTGCCAAAAAGCAACGGAAAATGATAACCAAGCCTCTCCTTCTGCATTTCGGCAATCATATTTTCGGCAAGCTGTTTAACCTCTTTTTGTGTATTGCAAGCAAACTCAATTAACAGAATCGCTTTTGGGTTATCCTTAACAAAAAACCTGTTTTTTAACTGTTCAATATTACCTTTTGATGCATCAAGAATAATATCATCCATTAACTCAACTGCGGTAACACTATGCCTTAAAGCTATAATATTTGCTTTTAGGGCATTGTTAACCGAATTAAAATGGGCGCAAACCAAACCCTTCTCTTTTGGCGGTGCATCAACCAAATTTAGCTTTAGCCTCGTAATAAACATCAATGTACCCTCCGAACCGGCTATTAACTTTGATATATTCAGCGGGATACCATTTTCGACAAACGGATCGGTATTTAAAAGCTGGTCGAGTGCATAGCCGTTGTTTCTACGAATAATTCGGGGTTCGGGATAATTTTCAAGTATCTGCTTTTGGTTTTGCTTGTCCGACAATATATCTCTGATATTTCTATAAATTGTACCTTCTAACGAATTTAATCCGCATTTTTTTTCAAATTCATGTTTTAAAAGCGGCTTAAAGGTTACTTTTGAGCCATCGCTCAAATATCCGGTTGCCTCAAGTATATGGTCGCGTGTTGTTCCGTAAACAACAGCGTGTAACCCGCACGCATTATTGCCAACCATTCCTCCAATCATACAGCGGTTGGCAGTGCTGGTTTCGGGTCCAAAAAACAGGTTTTCGGCAGATAAAAAACGGTTTAGCTCATCTAATATTACTCCGGGCTCAACCTTAACCCATTTTTCATTAGTATTAAGCTCAATAATTTGGTTTAAATTTTTTGAAATATCAACAACAATACCACCACCCACAACCTGCCCTGCAAGCGATGTGCCCGCAGCACGCGGTATTAAAGGCAACTTATGCTTTGCTGCATAATTTACTATTTGCTCAATATCGTTTGTGTTTTTGGGCACTATTACCGCCAAAGGCTGTTCGTAATATACTGATGCATCGGTGGCATAACGAATTTTCGATGCCTTGTCGTTAAAAATATCGCCCTCAATAATATTTTGTAATGCTGTTATATGCTGTTTTTCTAAATTCATAAAATATATCAATATTATTTTCTCAAAAGTATAAAAATAAGAATTTCCTCCTTTTTTGCATTGTCCACAACTGTAAGTGTAAGCATAGTGCATATTTAAAAGTACTACTTCCCATTTCGCACATAGCTAATTAATTTACGGAGTTTATTACCTGCAAACATTTTTATGTAACTAATTGAAAATATTAGGTTTATACTGTATTGCAGCTCGTTTTTATTTCTTTTTTATCTTTCTAAAAATATGTCTTAACTGCAAATTCAAATAGGTCAATAAAAATTTGCTTGAAAATTGTCACATTATTTTGTTCATAAAATAGTAACATTGCCTTTTTATAATCTACACTATCAATAGTCCTAAATGAAATCGGACAATGTTTATGATTTATCAATATTGCATTACTTACTATTCTTGCCGTTCGTTTATTTCCGTCAACAAATGGTTGAATGTATGAAATCAATATCAACGCCAATATAGATTGTTCAAAAACATTATCCTTACCATTAATTAAATTGCACATTGCAGATAATGCTTCCTGTATTTGAAATTCATTATCAAGCGGCCGATAATTAGTCCCTGATATTCCAACTCTTCTTTTTCTTATATTCTTATCAACAGCAAGTTCTTTTGTCAAAATGCTATGAATATCTTCTATTTTAGAAACAGTCAAAGGATAAAGGTAATCAGGATTATCAACAATAAAGTCAATAGCGTCTTTGTGGTTTAAAAGCATAACAGCTTCTTCTTTTGTCTTTCCTGATGCCGTTTTTTTTTCTTTCAATAATTTTTCCGTTTCCAATAACGAGTATGTATTGCCTTCAATTTGTGATGATTTCCAACTTAAATCAATTGCTAACCGCTCTAATTCCTTTTTATATTGAAATTCACTTAATTCAGATATGTTTTGAGCAAACTTATCTTGCAAAGCCGATAACTTTTCTAATTCGTTTTTAGTAAACAAATTTACATTTGGTAATATTTTTGTCAGTAATGGAAAATTGAAATTATCAACAATTGTCCGTTCATCAATCTCTTTTTCGTAATATCGTTCTATATCAACACTTTCAAATAGTTTGTAAAAAGGTGAAAGCTGGTATCTGGTAGATTTCCCTTTTCCTGTAATTGATATTAAATTTTCAGAAACGAGTTTTGATAAAACCCTTTTAATGGTCGCAATACTTTTCTTTTCTTCAATATTTTCCAAAATCTGATTTGAAGAACTTTCTGAATTGCTTCTTAAAAAATCTAATATCTGTTTTTCAATATTCATTTTTATCTTTTAGCTCACAAATATAATCTTTTCGGCTCACAAAACCAATCAAAATGAGCTAAATCGCATCATTAAATGAGCTGCAACGGTATTGTAAGCATAATGCGATTTAAAGTTTTCTACCCTTACAATTTACTAACGGATTTAATTTTTGAACACCATTAATACAAATTATGTTTTAGTCAAATATAGTGATGCATTAACAATTATACATTAGATTAGCACCCAAATTTATTTGGGTGTATAAAACAATTACAAAACACCCCAAATTCTCAATAAGTTTGCTTTGCAAACTTATTGAGAATTTGGGGTACATGAGTAGATTATACCACAATACACCAAGCTAAAGCATGGTGTTATTCTCATAATATCACAATATTTGACTAAAGCATAATACAAATTGAACTTACCACCCTTACAACCTGCACGTTTGCTCGCATTCCGTTTACAAATTGTTAGGGGACATAATTTCTATAAAAATGTTAAGCCAACCTTTCGATTAAGTCCTTTTTCAAAAATCCTTATCAATGTTGAAAGTTGAATATTTCCTTTTGCATTTTCAATCTTTGATATATAACTCTTTTTAGTCCCTGCTTTTTCAGCAAGTTGTTCTTGGGTCATTTTTGCTTCTTGTCTTGCTTCTTTCAACATTTCACTTACAATAAACATTTGTGCTCGTTCTTCATATTCGTTACGAGTTTCCGTTCCAATTTTACCATGTTCCCTTTCAATCAAATCGTCAAATGTATGTACTCCCTTATAATCTGTCATGTTTTCTGTTTTTTAGATTCAAAATACTCTTTTTTTAATCGCATTGCTTTCTCAATTTCTTTTTTAGGTGTCTTTTGGGTCTTCTTTTGAAATCCATTGAACAATACAACTAATCTACCTTTGTCAAAACAACAAAATACCCGATAAATATTTGATTCAAATTCCACCTTTACTTCAAAAAGTCCATCATATCCCGTTATTGGTGCTAAAAACTTTAAAGGTACTCTATCAACCTGTTTAATCAATTCAAAAACATATTGAAACTTTGATTTTACTTTTCTGTCAAGATTTTTATAAAAATCTATGAAGTAATTACCATAAATTTATTTGTCTTGTCATATTGTAAAGTTATCTTAAATGATAACATTTACAAAGTATTTCAGAACTTTTATTTAATAATACCCAGAATTATTACTGATGATTTTATGCCCCCCAACGTTGCGGTAAAAGTAAATTAATTACTGCAAAACAATGCTACGTATGATAGTTTTATTGCCAACTATAAGGTGGATATGAAAAATTCCTTGTGGCTCGTTAATTAGGTTTATGGTTTGCGGCAGTTCGGTAATTTTGCCTTTTAGCACAACTTTGCCTTCGTTGTTTAATATTTGATATTGTGAGCCTATCAAGTTTTTACCGGCATTAATAAAAAGCTTGCCTTGTGTAGGGTTAGGATATATTTTAAACATTAACATATTATCGTTTATTGCCAATGCAATAAGTGTAATATTTATTGTAGTATCATTTGTTAGGTTTATATAGCCGGTGTCGGGCAAGTGTGTTTCGGCCTTTTGTATATAATACGGAAGGTTATTGGCAGGCAAAACGTTGGTAAATACCGCCCCTCCCGATGAATTGGTTGATTTTACCTTATTGTCAAAAGTAATATTTGCGCCCTCAACAACACCGTTGTTGTCAGACACATTAAACAGGACATTATAAGCTTCAAGTATCATCTCTATTTGCACCGATACATTTTCGTCAATAACATCCAATACATCAAAATAGTCAAAGTACCCACTACTGCTTATGTTATATGGGTAATTGTTATTCGGCACTATATTATTGAAAACCGCTATGCCGTTTTGATCTGTAACCTTCTCAACACCATTGAATAATATTAATGAATTTTCAAGAGGTTCTGTTCCGTTGGTAACGGTAAATATTACGTCAAATTGTTGAGGTTGCAATTCAATAGCTTCATAAACATCAACCACTCCTACAACAGCCGTATCGGTATATGGTATAAATCCCGCCTTTTCGACAGTATATTCATAATTACCAACCGATAAATTATTTGCCACACATTTGCCATTGGCATTTGTAAATAGTGTAAAAGTATCTATTTTAATTTGGGCATTTTCAACAGGTTCGTTATTATATACAACCGTAAAATGCACATCGGGTATTTGTTGTAAATTAAAATTGAAGGCTGTATCGTTATCAAACACCTGTACTGTTCCGTTTTTAGAAAAATACCCTTGTTTTTCAAGATTATAATCATATTCGCCTTTAGCAACATCTGTAAAATATAGTTCGCCAAGCATATCGGTATATGCCGATTTGTCTCCAAAAGTTACCAAAACACTATCTAAAACATAATTATTATCCCAAATGGCAAACTTTACTTCAGGCATGGGTTTAAGGGTTATAATTTTGCTTACGTTGTTGGTTGTTATGGTTACCGAATCGGCAATTTCGTAAAAACCCGTTTTGTTTATAGAATAGTGGAATGTGCCTGCGCCAATATCCTTTATCTCAATAAAGCCATAATTATCGGCAAACAGGGTGTCATTTTCAAAATAGACAGGTATTTCGCCAACTGCAATATCAGGGGCTTCAATTTCCAATATTAAATCGGGGATAAAATCCATTTTTATATTTAAAATGGTGTCGGGATAACCTACTTTAACAGAATCGATATATTGATAAAAACCATCGGCTTTTATTGAGTAGTAGTATGTGCCGTCAATAATATTATTGAATTGAGCATAGCCGTTGGTATCAGTGTTTGCAGTTAAGGTATCGAATTTAACAACGGCATTGCCGATGCCAACAAAACCATCTTTTACAAAGAATTTAATATCGGCAATAGATTGTAAATCAACATCAGCAAAAGTGGTATTTTTTGTTACTTCAATAATACCGGAGTAGCTGTAATAGTTGCTGTCATCAATTGTAATTGTATATTCTCCTTCAACAATATGGCTAAACATGGCAACACCCTCACTATTCGAGGTTTGTGCAAAACTGCCCAGTTTTACTTTAATATCCGGCAAAGGTTTTGTTCCATCGGAGACGTTAATAGCTATATCGCGCTCAATTTTAACCGTATAATACAATATTGTATCATTCTGCAAAATTTTGATAGTATCAAAAGCGTATGCATAATTTGGATGGTATAGCTGAAGCAGATAATACCCTTCATTAATATCGGCAAACGTTGCCATTCCATCTGCATCGGTAGTTTCCGATTGTAAGCTTATTCTAACATTCACACCCGAAACAGGCTCGCTGTCGGTATTTACAACATAAACCGTTACATCGGCATAATCGTTTTGTAGAATTACCAATGTTGATTGCTCCGCAGAATTCATCAATAAACTGTCGGTTACGGTAGTATAGCCATTGCCACTAACCGTAAATACGGCATATTGGCTTATGGGCGTTGAATAGCATACAATTTGCCCAACAGAATTTGTTGTAAAACTTTGGCTGCCAATAGTAACAAGTGCATCGGCAACAAAAACACCTGAGTTGTTTTGCACTGTAATTGTCAATTCGGGGTTACGCTTTAGCTCAATGCTATAATGGTCGTATGTTTGGGTTTTATTGAATGTAACCGTAGTGTCGCGATAACCGTATCCGCTAAAGCCAATATTATAGCTACCCGTATATTCCAAAAAACAGAATTGCGCCTGCCCCAGCTCATTTGTAAATTGCGATTCAGAATTTATCGAAACCTTAAAATCTTCGACATATTGGCTGCTTTTTACAGGCAAATCGCCTTGCACCGATATGTTCAGTATTCCTACCGTATCGAACTCAAATTGTGTATTTGGGCGGTAATAGCTTGTGTTTTCAACAGGCGCGGGATAAATACTGTTGCTTGCCCCCCAAGCTACCGATTTATATGATGTTGCAGTACTATACAGTGTTGTGTTGTCGCCTTGAGATGCATAACTGTCGGTAGTACCCCAGCTAA
The DNA here is from genome assembly GCA_964419235.1 of uncultured Bacteroidales bacterium. Classification (GTDB taxonomy): domain Bacteria; phylum Bacteroidota; class Bacteroidia; order Bacteroidales; family SZUA-534; genus GH45. Next base: position 11,705 of record CAYQPP010000020.1, on the reverse strand, counting down.
TTTCAAAAATAATGTTTTTGCCGTTTGATAAAATCATTGGCTGTTGCAGCTCAAATGTTTCCCAACCAACCGAAGCGGGCAGGTTATACAAATTGTTGTTAAGCAATTCCTGAGGGTTTTCAAGTTCAACGCCTCCGGTTAGTTCTGAAATATCTGTAAAGGCCGCCTTTATTTTAAAATTATTCAAGTCGCGGTTATTCAAATCGGCTGTAAAGTCGGCTATATTAAATGCTATTGATTTTACTGCTTTAAAATCGGAGCCTATTTCGCTATTCAAATAAAGAATTTGCGTTGTATTGTTTTTATATAAATTGTTTAACGGATAATCATTTTCGATGTTATTGTCGCTACCAAGCTCAACAAACAGGTTTTGTCCTAAATCAACAATTTTTTGCTGTTGGCTTAAATACACGCCTCTCTCTATTTTACAGATTAAGGTGTCGGCAGGTTTTGCCACGGCATTTTCAGGTAAATTTATCTCAAAATTAACCAAAACCGTATCGTTTAATGCAAATTTGTTCAGCTCAATTTGGGTAGTATTCAATATTAGGGTTTCGTTTTCCGAAACATTTGATAAAGAAACCGTTGAGCTAACCTGAACATGACCTTGGTTAACAATTGCCACTTGCAGGTTGGCTGTTTCGCCATAATCAATAATATTATTGCCATTTGTTTCAAAATCATTCAAATATTGATATGGCAGAACCTTTAAAACGGGTGCATTTATTTTATCATCAATTGATGAGTTATAATAATCTCTTGCCTCGCGCGAAACGCTGTCTGATAATAAAACTGAGAAGTTGATTGCGGTTTGGTCGGGAACAGAGTCTTTAATTTTAATGAAAAAATGGTTTGTTAATGCAATAGTTTCATTGGCTTTAATACTATCAACCGACACATTAATATTATCGGCAATTGACAACAGGTAATTGCTATTTGATGTTAAAGAGACCTGTATATTTTTGGCTGTTTTGTCGCCTATATTTTTAATAAAAAGCTCAATGTTGGCCTGTTCGCCAAAATCAATTTTACCATTTGAGTTCCATGAGCCATCCTCTACTTTAAAACTTTCAACAATTAAATATGTACCTTGAACCTTAATGGGTATTTTTTTGATATAAGGTTTATACTGCGACTTTGTAACCACTATGGTAACCGAATCGATGGTGGATAATGTGTCGGTAGCAATTTTTGCAATACTGTCGTTGTTGCTTATTGCCGTGCCTATTAATCCGTTGGTATTTGAGAGTGCCACTTGCGAACCGGGGACAGCCTTTACCCAAAATTCATTAACCCCGTAAGGAAAAACAGTATCGTGCGTTACCTTGTTGTTAGTGCCTTTTGTTAAATATGAAACCAATGATGGGTCGCCAAAACAGTGGTAGGCCTCCCAATAATATTGCGAGCTGATATCGCTGTTGTAGCCCTCGTTATGAGCCTCGGTTACCGCCAAATTACCAACAAAAATCATGGCATCAACAGTATTGTAGTCCGACACAAAAGGGGCATCATAAACCCCAACGCTACTTTCATCGGTGGTTGGATATTGATTATTTACCGGAGAGTGTGCCCCAACCGCCCAATAAAAATCCTCGTACCAATATGTTTCGGGCACACTGCCCAAATATGCAATGGCGCCACCGTTTGGGTTTCGCACCCACGCCTCGCCAATACACTCGCTGGTACTAAAGTTGCCTGAATTACAACAATTGCCGATTGCAACAGGGTATTTGCCTTGATTTGTAAAAGCATTTACCGTGCTAACTCCTAAGCTTGGGTTTGCCCACGATGTACTTGAACAGTGAGCCGTATAATTTATCATGCTTACAGCTATTTTATCACTTGCATAACAGCCTGAATAAGAAGATAAATATGCATTTACGTTATTAAAGCCGTTGGTTGCGTTAAAATAGTAGTTTGTTCCGTAATTTACGGTTGGTTGCCCAACCCGCGTATTGTAAGAACCATCGGCACCGGCAATAAGCGTAACATCGTTTAAAAATGAATCGTCGGCAAATTGGTATTTTTCGTAATAAAGGATTTTGTCTATCATTGCCCTCAACTGGGTGGTGTTTTGTGCAGGAATCCTTCCGTAATACATATCAGGAAACATATCGCCATCAACACTTGCATAATATAAATCGGTAACCATTCCTGTTCTGCCCCCGTTTTGCGATACTGGAATTTGCTGAACATCGCCTACCAACAAAAGAAACGATGGTGCAGGGCTTGCTTCGGTTGCATTATTATATTGGTCATGAACCCATGTTTTTATTTCAGAGGCGGTGCTTCCTATTTTATCAAGATTGCCCACAACAATATTAAAGCCTTTTTGGGTTTTCCACTCAATAAAATCATGCAGCTCATCAATATAATTGTTGGGCGTTACAATAAGGTATTTTACAGGATGTTTAACCAAATCGGGGTTGTCGGTATAACTGCTTGGCGCGACAAGTGGCTCAATTTTTTGAAACCTGTTGCTGAAATATGGCGAATAGACAGCCTTTGATTTTACAGGCTCCGCTTTTCGATTTTTAACTATTGACACCTCTACTTCAATATTATTATAAAACCTTATTGTATTTGTTGACGGATTGTAAGCCACGGGATTTATTGTCAGTTTGGCTATTGTTTTATCGCGCATTACCCCCAATACCTTAACAGATGCGATATTTACTTTATTAAAAGAGTTTTGTTTATATGCATCGCTTTTTACAATTAGCTCTTTTTCTTGAATATCCTCACTTTTTGAGTATGACGGTTGATAAGGAATCAGTTTATTGTCGGCAAAATATTCATCAATAATAAACTCATCGGTAGTATAACCAACAACTTTTACCTTTACTTGACTATTGGTAGGTATTGAAATAAGCTTTTGTGTACTTACCAATTGGGGCTCACCTATTTTTCCCGACCGATAAGTTTGAGGCACTACCAATTGGTTAAAAACACCCCTATTTGTATTTACCTCTTTTAAAATGATGCCCGGGTATGAAAAATTGTAAACTACCTTGTTGTTACGAATTGCCGTTTTTGATAACAGGGGGGCATTATTGTGCATGTTAATAGTAAACTGTTGCGCCATTGAAACAGTTGCTATTAGTATTATGCTTAGTATTGATGCTACCCTTTTCATTTAAAATATAATCTAAATCCTTAACTTTATAGATAGGCACTAATTAATTAACTATCTTCCAATAACCGCCTTTATTAGGTCCTAAACGTTCAATTTTGCCCTCTTTAAATTCAACATCGACAGTTTCGCCAATGCTTATGAGCTCCTCTATTTTTTCGATGGTTATCATTTACTCCACAATCACTTTCTTAAAATGCCAATTACCGTTAATTTTAACCTGTAAGATATAAATTCCTGATGTAAATTCAGATATATCAATCTTAAATTCCTTAGACTGTTCTGTTTTAGTGACCAACAACCAGCCTGAATAACTAAATATTTTAAGCTCGCTTATGCTATTTTGTGAAGTTATGTTTAGCTCCTTGCTGTTATGCAGAGGATTCGGATAAACACTAAACAATAATTTGTGGTTATCGGAAATGCCAACAACGGTTAACTCAATATTTAAGTTCACGTTTAAGCTATCAATATTAAATGTGCCGTTAAAATCATTAAACCCATCTTTTAAAATAGTAAAAGGTATATCATCTTCGGTGTCAATGCCTGTAAAAATAACCTGCCCCTCATCCGATGACAATTTTTCTTCGCCTTTTACCGTAACTGCGGCACCGGCAACAGCATCGCCATTGTTTTCAATATTAAAAGTTACCGAATATGCAATAAAGTCCAATTCATGTTCTACAACTACATCTGTATCAACAACATCAATACTGTTTGATATTGTTTGGTATCCGTCTTTGTTAATTGTATAGTTGTAACTGTCGGCATACAAACCTTCAAAAATAGCTTCGCCGTTTTCATTTGAGCTGATATTTACCCCCTCAATAACAACATCTGCACCCGACAAAAATCCTGATTCATTACTAATAATAAATTTTAGGTTATACTTGAGCTTTTTTGCCATATTAAGGCTATAGCACATATCAATATCGCTTACTTGTATTACCCCGGTTGTGTCGTTATACCCTTCGAGCGAAGCAACAAAAGTTTTTTGCCCCGGCTCAACATCAATAAAAGTTGTTTTACCATCTTCATCAGACAGCAATGTCACGTTATCAAAAAAGACTGAAACACCTTGCAGTGGTACAGCATTTTCAAATATAGTGAAGCAGATATCGGGAAGTTTGTGAATTAAAACCGTAATTGTAGTATCTGAATTAATATCTCCGACTACATCATTTACTGTTAAATATCCATCCTTTTTTACAGAATAGTTTTTATCGGTTTTTGATAAAATATTCTCAAACAGCACTACGCCGTCATTAAGAGTTGTGCCAACTGAATTTACAAACTCAACAACAGCATTATCAATCATATCAATTCCATCGGTTAATTTAAACGTAACATTATATCGGTTTGCCGATGAAATATACCCTTGCCAACCATCTTTTGGGACTTGCCCATCAGACGTAAATTCAAAAGTTAATGCCCCTGCATTATTTTGGCTTTTAAAACGATCTTTAATATTGCTATTGCAGAATGCACCCATCAACGGTGCATCAATGTTTATACCGTTATAAATTTTTAATTCATCCCTACATCCCGCACCTGACGACTCTACATTAAACTCCAAAAAGTCGATCATAATGCCTTGGTTATCGTTGTGAGGCAAAAATGTCATAACATACGATTCGTTATTTGAGTATTTGCCATCGGCACCGCCCGTATCATAAAAATAGCCACTAATTATTTCAACAGTATCATTGCCCATAATATACTCAGGGTCGCCTCCAAGCGTAACAGTTATATACCCTTTAAAAATATATTGGCTATCATCTCCGGCTTTAATCGTATAATTTATGTCAACTTGCGAGCCCATAAAAATATCGGCACCCGCCTTTACCTGTACCTCAAAATCTTTTGCCTCTTTTGCATCAAAGCCTCCTCCGGCAATATCATTTGATAATATCGTTAATAAATTGCTGTTTGACGACTCGAATGAAATAACTGTATTTGAAACTTGAACCATACCTGCATTGGCAAAAGATACCTGCAAGCTAACACTTTCGTCAGAATCAATTATGCCATCTAAATTACCAATTCCGCTTTGGTCAACCAAAAAGTTGGTTTTTTCAATAACCGGAGCATTAACAACAATTTCAAATTCAAAATCAGATGTTTTATCATTATTATATGTTAATGTTGCGGTAAAACTAATTGCCTCTTGGTTGGGTACATTATTTTTTAGTGTAAAATCTAATGTATTGGTTGATATTACTAACTCTTCGGTTTCTATATTTCCTATTTCCACCTCAACATTTGTGATAGGCTCGGTAATCCACTCCGAATTTGTTGATACTACAATTTTAGTATTTGTAGCGGTTTCAGTACCAAAATTTTTTACTTTCAAATGAATTAAAAGTGATTCATCAAAATCAGCAGTATCATTATTATTTCCTTGCGAGTCATCAATATCTACACCTTTAAAAATTAAAAAAGGTCCATCGGGTGCAATTACATTTAAGTAATCAATTAATGGCGAATAATCGGGTAACGATACTACTATTTCAATCTTTTTTTCGCCTATCTCTTGCAAAGGGTTAAAAGAGAGCTCGCATACGCCTTGTCCGTCGGCACTACCCACCGACAAAAGCTCATCATTTCCAAATAGGCTAACTATGGCATATTTTTCGGTTTCAACCGTTAACGCACTTTGCCCAGCTATTAAATATGAGTTATAATTGGCTGATATTGTTTGTGTTTGGTATTTTGCAGGTACTAGCGACGGGTCGCCCATAATTTGATAAATCTCCCAATAGTAACCTTTTAGAGATGATGATGAGCTTTGAACTGCCATATTCCCAACATTTAATATCTGCCCCACATTGTATGCCCTGTCTTCTTCGGCCTCATTATGTGTATGAAACCATGCATCAAATGAGCCTAAATCGGTATCTTCATAATTAGGTTCAGCAATAATATTCGAAGTAAAACCCACACTCCAAAAATAGTCCTCGTCCCAATACGAATAGTCGGTTGCGCCAATATATGCAACAGCACCTTTGCCTTCTGCCCTAACAATATCCTCGCCAAACGACGACAGGTTAAATTGTAACGATTGGCAGCAATTACCAATCATCAGAGGGTACATATTTTGATTCTCTAATCCTGAAATATCGGCACGTATAAACGACGGACCTGCCCATCCGTTACTACTACAATGTGCAGTATAATAGGTAATTCCGGTACCTGCCGAATAATCGTTTAAAATAGCCTGCCTTGCCTGCGAACTGTTTGATATGATTGGTGAGCCTGAACCATACAAGTAATAGCTTGGAGTTATACCAAAATCTTCAAGCGAATAGTATTGCAACATATAGTTAATTGCACCATTGCCATAAACCGGAGCCATATTAGCATCGACACCGCTTACCAACAAATGGTTGTTTTGGTATTCATTTTTGCTGCCTGCGCCTTTTTCAACAAACAATGTTTTTTCTATAACCGTTTGCAGTTGCTCGGTATTTGTTACCGAAAACCTTCCGTAATAAAGCTCAGGTAAAAAATCGCCGGTATATTCGGCATAATACAAATCTGTAACATGCGAATCGGTAGTTCCATTCCATGCCGGTATCTCTATTACATCGCCAACAATAATTAAATATGATGGCGACAAAACACCCTCAGCCGGGTTCTCATATAAGTTTTTAAGATACTCTTTAATGGTATTTTTGTTGTTTGTGGCAATTTGCTCGCCAATATACGCTTCAATAACATAAAATCCCATCTGTTTTTTCCATTTGACAAATGGCTGCAAGGTCTCTTTATAATCGGCAGGCGATACTATTACAAAAGTTTCGCCCACAGTTTTTGTTTTTGTTTTATTTGCCGAAGTTAAAGAGTGGTTATGCTCGTTGGTAAAATCCCACTTTGCAGGAATAAATGCATTGGTTTGCCACGAAACCATAATATTTACATTGCTCCTGAGTTTTATTTTGTTTTGGATAGCATTATATACAACAGGGTGGTAAACCAATTCATACAATTTCATATCCCTCATAACACCAATCTCTTTCAACTCAACAACCTTTAAGTCAGAATAGCTGTTATTATTATAACTTGCACCTTTTTTATATTTTATATCAACAAAATCGTCGTTTTTTGACATACTTTGTGTTGCAGGCTTAATAGAATTATTGATATTTAAACTTGTCAAATTATAAGTGTTGCTATTAAAATTAAGTAGATCTAAACTTAAATTTACATTTGCAGGTACCGAAATAACCTGAACATAAACCGGCAAATCAGGTGCGCCGGCGGTATATGATTTTCCAAACCCATCAATATTTAATTGTGTGAATAACTCATCACTAGTTAAAAACTCACTAAATTTCAATTCATTAAAACTGAAATTGGCATCAAAATTATTGGTATTTCTATTTTGGATATTAAATACCTGTTTGTTTAAAGTGTTAACAGTTATGCTCTTTTGAGCAAAAGCTTGTGCGGTTAGTAAAAAAAATATTACAAAACCCGAAAGTAAAGTTTTAATATTCATACATTTAAGCAGTTAGTAGAGTATAATAAATTTATTTTAATGCAAATATATAAAAATATTTTGCTTTATTTTTATTATAAAAAACGCAACTCATTTATAAAAAGTTTCGTTATATATTAAAATATTTTATTTGCTTTGCAAAAAGTTAATTAACCCAAAATTATGCCAAAAATTAAAATACTTATTATTTTATTGTTTGCCGTTGCGGCTATGTTACTTAGCCCTAATTTAATAATTGTTTTAAGCACCAATGGTAAAACATACAATTCACCTCAAAAAATTCCACATAATAAGGTTGGATTGTTGTTAGGGACAAGTAAATACATAAAAAAAGGTACAATTAATTTATACTACAAATACCGTATTGATGCGGCGGTTGAACTGTTTAAGTCGGGCAAAATAGAGTATATATTAATAAGCGGCGATAATGGGCAGATTGAATATAACGAACCAAAAACTATTCGTGCCGACTTGATAAAAAAAGGCATTCCGTCAAACAAAATATATTTAGATTATGCGGGGTTTAGAACATGGGACTCAATTATTAGGGCTAAAAAAGTATTTGGCGAAACTAAATTTACTGTTATCTCGCAAGAGTTTCATAACCAGCGGGCAATTTTTATTGGAATGCGCAATAATATGAAAATAGTTGGATATAATGCCAAAGCTGTTCCAAAAAAATATGGGGCAAAAACACGGTTTCGCGAAAAATTTGCCCGCATTAAACTAATAATTGATATACTAATAAATAAACAGCCAAAATATTTGGGCAAAACTATTGAGATAAAATAATATTTGAAAAAAATTAATAATTGTTAACTTTACAACCTCTACTTATTGTTGAACTTAAATTTTATATTATGAAAAAGCTTATACTTATTGTGGGTGTTTTATTTATAACCCATATCTCTTTCAGTCAAATATTCTCATGGGGAATAAAAGGTGGGATAAACTCATCGAAAATCAGTTTTGACGATTTTAGTGTTGAAGGAGACCAATCGTTTGTAACATTTACAGGAGTAACACCAGATGCTAGTGGAAATATTATTATTCCTACAATAACAGTAGATGGTAAAATTATGCCCGACCCTGTTTTTTTAAAAGATCATATGTTAATTAATATGCCTCAAGTTTCTTTTACACCCTCATCATATGAAATGGGTTATCATTTTGGAGTATTTGCCAGAATTAAAGTACTTGCCCTTTATATTCAACCCGAGTTAATATTCTCTCAAACAAATGCAAGCATTAATGTTAGCAGCATTGATAGTTTAGGAGCAAGTTTGCAATCGACATCGGGTATTACCTATACAAATTTTGATATACCTGTATTGGTAGGTATAAAATTAGGGCCACTACGCCTTAATGCAGGCCCGGTTGCTACTTTTAAATTAAGCACTAATGTTGATAATGCCACCAAAGAGGTTTTAGAAGGATTAGATAGTTTTACCGCAGCAACAAAAATAGCTACTTTTGGTGGGCAAGTTGGAGTTGGACTTGATATTCTTAAAAAAGTAACAATTGATGTGCGTTATGAGTTTGGGTTAAGTAAATTAGGCGATAATGTTACAATTGGCGAGCATTCTTTCAAAACAGACCAGCGTCAAAGTCAATTTATTGCAAGTATTGGATGGATGTTTTAAAAACTAATTAATTATATAATATTAATCCGGTTAAATTGTTAGCCGGATTTTTTATTGCTCAATTTAAACAAAAAACATACTACCTATATTCAAATATCAAATTCAAATATCTATTTTCGCAGTCAGAAATGAGGATGAATAGAATAACCTTTGTGTTTTACAATTTTTCTATGGTAAATAAATTATAATTGTATGAAAAAGATATTTTTACTAATACTATCAAGTTCAATAACTTTTGCATTATTTGCCGGCAATATAAACGACACTATTTACAATGTTGTTAATAAAGGCATAACATTTAATTTAACAAAAGATAAAAAATATTTTGTTAAGTTGGGTGTGCACGGGCAAATATGGAGCAGGTTTATGCAATTGAATCCAGGCACTGTTGATTACAACGGCACTTCGGTTAAAACCGATGCCGATATTTTGTTGCGCAGAACTTGCATGTCATACTATGTCCATTTAGACAATTTTACGTTTTTCAGCATGATTGCTTTAACTGCACAGCCACACACATCATCATTAAACGGAAGTGCCCCTTTTCATCCTCAACTGTTTTTTTACGATGCATGGGGAAGCTACGATTTTGCCAATGGGAAGTTTATTGCCGGTGGCGGGCTTAATATGTATAATGGTATTTCGCGCGCATCAAGCGCAAGCTCAATGCGCTCACTTGGGGCTGATGTGCCGCTTATTGCAGCGCCTAATTTAACTTCTACCGAGCAAGCTGCAAGACAGTTAAGTATTTTTGCCACAGGAAACATCAATTCGTTTGCATACCGAATTGCAGTTGCAAAACCCTTTGTTTGCAATACAATACCCGATAACATTATACCAAATACCGTTTATAATTTGCCAAACCACAACTATTCATTTAAAGGATATTTTGAATATCAGATTTTTGATAAAGAGAGCAACAAAATGCCTTTTAAACCTGCAACTTATATTGGCGAAAAAAAGATATTGAATATTGGTGCCGGGTTCGATTTTCAGCCTGACGCAACTGTACTATATTCTGAAACAGACATAGAAACCAAGTACAATAAACTGCATTTTGCCGTTGATGCGTTTGTTGATTATCCGTTTGCCAACAAAAGTGCCGTTACTTTTTATGCATCGCAATTTTGGTTTAATTACGGGCCAAATTACACACAAAGCTTTGGTATTGTCGATATTTACAAAAACGGCACTTCGGAGTATCAGTTTGGGACAGGAAACAGCACTTTTTTGCAAATAGCATACCTATTGCCTGCCAAACAAAAAAGCAACCGCCTTCAACCATATTATGAGTTTACCCTGCGCAATTTTGATGGTGCAAACAAAAAACTTTACCACCACAATGTAGGTATAAACTATTTTGTTATTGGGCACAAATTAAAATTTAGCCTACAATACGAAAACAGACCTTATGTTAATGGCAACTCTATTGAACGGAAATCGCTTATTATAGGCAAAATGCAGTTTAGTATATAGCAAACCGGCTTGGGAGTGTTAACAACCCATTGTTTAATATAACGATTTATTAATTCAGTTACCTAACTGAAAGGTTAAAAAACTACAATAATCATCCTTAAACACACAAGTTGGCAATAAGCCCAAAATTTCATAAAATTTGTGATTGCCGTATATTATTAATATATTTGTACGTAAATTATAAAGATGATTAATTATGAATACCAAATTAACATTAAGATTAAACGACAATATTATTGAAAGAGCTAAGATTTATGCTAAGAATCATAAGATTAGTTTATCAAAAATGATTGAAACTTATCTTGATAGTATAACAAAGCAAAAGAAAAAAACGATTCCAATCACGCCTTTAGTTGAAAGTTTAAGTGGCGTAATTGATTTACCTTTAGATTTTGATTACAAAAAAGAATACAGCAACTATTTAGAAGAAAAGTATAGATGAGAAAACTTTTTATTGACACAAATATCGTAATTGATTTATTATCACGTCGAGAACCATTTTTTGAAGAATCAGCAAATCTTTTTTCTTTAGCTGACAAAAAAGTCATAGAGTTAAGCGTTTCTTCATTGACAATAGCAAACACAAGCTATACTCTTTTAAGACAAATGGATTCCAATAAAACAAAAGCTATATTAAGAAAACTTAGATTGATTGTAAAAATATTACCATTGGACGACAAGGTTGTTGATTTAACTCTAAATGATGATACTTTCTCTGACTTTGAAGATGGACTTCAACACTTTTCAGCTTTAGAAAACAATCAAGATATTATTATTACAAGAAACTTGAAGGATTTTAAGAATTCTAAATTACCTGCTATGACAGCAAAACAATTTTTGGAATCAATTAATTAAGCGCTATTATCAACACAGCATAAACCTAACGCTACCAATTAGTCGCATTAAAGTGTTATAAGCAATAAACCCCGCTTATACCAACATTGACCACAAG
>CAYQPP010000019.1:0-22599 GCA_964419235.1 uncultured Bacteroidales bacterium | reverse complement strand
GATTTAAAGTATTTGGAATTGCCCATATAGTTATGATTGATACAAAAGTATGAGATTAACACCCTGATTCATCAGGGTGAGTATGACAAAATTATTATATTCATTCCCTAAAATTGCGTTCGCTTTTAGCGAACGCAATTTTAGGGGGGAGAAATGTCTTACCTTTTTTCACCCAATTTTAATTGGGTGTTAATCTCATATATTCTATAATGTTATACTTCATGTCATATTTATGTTTGCAAAAAAAACTCCGGCTTAGCCGGAGTTTTTTATTTATTTTTTATCCTTGTCTTTTCTTGTTTTAGTACCTCCCAATGATGTAGGGGGTTTTGATATGCTATCACGCATATTTGTATCGGCTTCAATATTTTTCATCTTATAATAATCCATTATTCCAAGGTTCCCCTGACGGAATGCATCAGACATTGCCTTGGGCACTTCAGCCTCGGCCTCAATTACTTTGGCTTTCATCTCTTGCGCTAACGCCTTGTTTTCTTGCTCTAATGCAACTGCCATAGCTCTGCGTTCTTCGGCTTTAGCCTGCGCAATATTTTTATCGGCTTCGGCCTGATCCATTTGCAATACTGCACCAATATTTTTACCTATATCAATATCGGCAATATCAATCGACAATATCTCAAATGCAGTTCCTGCATCCAATCCTTTTTCGAGTACCACGCGCGAAATGCTGTCGGGGTTTTCCAAAACCGATTTATGACTTGGCGAACTACCTATTGACGATACAATACCTTCACCCACACGGGCAAGCACAGTATCTTCGCCGGCACCACCAACCAACTGCTTAATATTGGCGCGCACTGTAACACGGGCTCTACATATAAGCTGAATACCGTCTTTTGCAACTGCCGTTACAGGTGGTGTATCAATAACCTTTGGGTTTACCGACATTTTAACCGCCTCAAGCACATCGCGCCCTGCAAGGTCAATTGCTGTTGCCATTTTAAACGGCAGCCCGATGTTTGCCTTTTCGGCCGATACCAAAGCATGTACCACAGCCTCGATATGACCACCTGCAAGAAAGTGAGCCTCTAAATCGTCGCGCTTAACACCTGACAAGCCGGCTTTGTGCGCCTCAATCATGGCACGTACGATCCTGTTTGGCGGAACATTCCTCCACCGCATTAAAATTAATTGTAACAATGATATTCTGACACCTGAGATTTGTGCGGTAAACCATAATTTAATTGGTATAACATATAAAAGTACCCAAAGTCCAATTATGACACCTACAATCAATACTACATTTATTCCGATTCCATCCATAATAAAAATTTATATAGGTTTAACAATAAGTTGATTTCCTTCAATTTTAATTACTTCGATAAGTGTGTTGGGGTCAATAAATTTATGCCCCGATTTTCCTTCAAAAGTTTTATCGTTTACCATTACCGTTCCAACAGGACCCAAACGCGTTAATGATTTTCCCTTATCGCCAATATTTATGTCTATTATATCAACATTTTCAACAGTACTGTCAATGGTTGTTTTTAACGACATTTTTTGCCATGTGTTCGACCGTAGTATGAGTATTGTGGTAACCACCATTACAACAAATGTGGCTATTAATATATAATGCCCCACAGGCACTCCGAGTGATTTATAACCAAAATAAATTCCGCTAATTATTAAAACAATACCAACTATTCCTGAAATATTTGTGCCCGGCAGAACCAAAAACTCAAATACAATCAAAATTAATCCTATAAATAGTAAAATAATTATTGCGGTAAGACTCATAAATAGATTATTAGATATTAATAGTGAGAAAAATACAATGTGTTGTTTTACAGATAAATATGAAGCCTTTTACGCTTTGCAATGTTACAAACGTCCTGTTTAATTACTAATCAATAGTAACAGAAAGTCCTTTGCTAACAAGTTGGTCTTTCATTAAGTGCAACTCATCAAATTCGCCTTTTTTAACATCGCATTTACCTTTGTAATGTGTAATAAATGCGCATTGCTCGGCCTGATTGCTATCATGGTGACAAACTTCAATAAGGCTGTCTATTACATGATCAAAAGAGTTTACTTCATCATTATGAAGAATAAGGTTCCGAGCTTTATCCTCGTCTTGTTCAAACAATTCATTAAATCCGGGGTTTAATTCTTCTCTATTACCCATAATTAATCCTTTTTGCTTAGTAGTTTCTATCAGTTTTCAAATATATTGATTTTTTTTGATATGATACTTAGTTTTGCTTACCGAAAATTAGTTTTTGCACAAAACCGCATTGCAATTGTATAATTATCTAAAAAAAGGCTTTAACTTTGTGTATTAAGTAATAAATGCTTCAAAAAATAGGGTAGATTGATGATTGCCTTAAAATAAAATTAATTGTTGAAAAAACAGATTTAATTTTTATATAAAAACAGCATACAAAAACAACATTACAATTATGGCACTATTAAAAGAGGGCGATAAAGCTCCTGCATTTTCAGGCAAAACTCAAACCGGTGAGGTTATATTATTAAAACAGTTTAAAGGTAAAAAACTGATACTATATTTTTACCCAAAAGATAACACATCGGGCTGTACGGCAGAGTCGTGCAATTTGCGCGATAATTACGAAATATTAGTTGGCAAAGGCTTCGAGGTGGTTGGCGTGAGCCCCGACAGCGAAACATCGCATCAAAAATTTATTTCAAAACATAGCTTGCCGTTTAATTTAATAGCCGATACCGAAAAAGATATTTTAAAGGCATATGGCGCTTGGGGCTTAAAAAAAATGTATGGGCGCGAATATGAAGGCGTGATGCGCACAACCTATATTATTGATGAAGGCGGAGTAATTGAAAAGGTTTTTGCCAAGGTGAAAACCAAAGAACACGTTGAACAGATTTTAAAAGAGATGGAATTATAATGTTTAATTTTTTATTGTCCGCTAAAGCGAGACAAGTTCCGCTAAAGCGCGATAGACACATGTAACACCGCCCTCTGGGCGGTTATAGTTACCGCCCAGAGGGCGGTGTTACTCTTCAGCCTTTACCCTTTTATAGTGTGCCATAATCATCTTAATCTTGCCCCAAGTCATATCGTCAAGCACAATCTCTTTTATGGGGCTAAGGTTGGTTGTTTCAAGCTCATCGGCAATTTCAAATACACGGTCAATATCACCTTGTTTGGCAAAGTCATGTATTTCTAACGTGCCCTGCTCAATAAAATGTGCTATATGCCCTTCAATTGTAATATCTTTTAAGCCCCTCTCTTTTGCAATCTCTGATATTTTCATACCATCGAGGTATAGTTTAAGCGACTCTTTTTTTGTATCAACTTTTGGTGCTTTGTTCTCTTTTTTTTGGCTTTTTTTCAATTTTGTTTTCGAACTCTTTTTAGGTAACTCTTTTGCCCTTTCGCTATATAAAGTGCTGTTTTTAATTTCGTTTTTCGATAATTCGGTATTTGAGATAATTGATTTAATAAGGGCTTCCGACTTATAAATGTAAGTTAGCTGCTTAAAAAACAGAGATTCGATATCAAGTAGTTCGTTGGTATATTTTTTTATGCCTTTTTCGCTTTTAAGCTCATTAATTTTATTTTTTATCGAGGTTGACAGCTCTTTAAATTTTGGTTCAAAATAGCCTTTTGCCGCAGTTACCCTATCGTGCAGCAGACCGATGGTTTTGCTGTTTTGTTGGCTCAAAATTTTGTTTACCTGATACCGGAATTTGTCGGCAAACTCCTTTTCATTGTTGCAGGTGGTTAAAATATTTTGTGCCCATGCCTTGTGCTTCTGCTTTGCCGACCTGTTTTCTTCTTTATTGTAATCTTGCACATGATATTTTAGTTGGGTTATTAAACCCGAAAAATTAAAAGCCTGAAGTACAAAGTCTTTTATGTAATCATATGAGTATCTCTCAACCGATTTCTCTAATTCATTAGTGGCGGTTTTTTGGTTTGCAAAGGCATATACAAGCGAATCTTGCTTTAACCCCGATTGCGGAACAGACGATGTGAGCACCAAGCCTTTTAGCGATGTCAGTCGCGACAATGCCACATATGCCTGTCCGGGGGCAAAGGCTTTTGATATGTCGATAATTGCCTTTTCAAAAGTTAGCCCTTGGCTTTTGTGTACTGTTATTGCCCATGCCAGTTTAAGAGGGTATTGGGTAAAAGTGCCAATAATTTTTTCCTCTATTATATTGGTCTCCTTATTTAGGGTAAAACGCTTGTTTTCCCACTCGTAAGGCTCAACCCATGTCGATGGAGAGCCGTCGGAAAAGCTTACCTCGATATTCTCTTTTGAAAGCTGCGATATTACTCCAATTTTGCCGTTAAAATAGAGTTGCTCGCCCGAGTAGTCGTTTTTTATAAACATTACCTGTGCGCCTTTTTTTAGCTGTAAGGTAAATTCAACAGGGTAGTTATTTTCCGAGAACTCATTTTTTATAAAGGCATTAAATGAGAATATTTTTCCGGCAAGGTTCCCCAACTCTTCGGCGTTAATTTTGTCGGCTATATAATTATGAGTTGTAAGGTAAATATAGTTGTCGTTTGGTGCCGGCTTAAAATCGGGTTTGTAATATTGGTTTAGAATTTCAATATCGTTTTTTTCAATCCTGTTTTCGCGCAGGTGGTTCAATACTTCAATAAATTCGGGGTCGCTTTGCCTAAAAATTTTATCTAATTCAATATAAACGGGAGGGTTGTTTTGTAAAACGCGGGCATTAAAAAAGTACATGCCTTGGTAATAGCTGCTCAACACACTCCATTCGTTATCTTTAACAATAGGTGGCAGTTGAAACAGGTCGCCAATAAAAAGCATCTGTACACCTCCAAAAGGTTTATGGTTTTGCCGGCGTACGCTTCTTAAAATTGTGTCGATGGCATCAAGCAAATCGGCGCGCAGCATACTCACTTCATCAATAATAAGCAGTTCAACTTCCTGTAAAAGCTTTCGCTTATATTTATTCATTTGAATTGCCGCCAATAGTGTTTTTGGGGTGTTAAGCTGAAAATTTATATTTTGGTTTGCAATATTGTTATCGGGTATAAAAGCCCCAAACGGCAATTGAAAAAGCGAGTGTAAGGTTACACCACCCGCATTAATTGCGGCAATTCCGGTTGGTGCGGCAATAACCACGTTTTTGTGCGTAACTTGTATAATCTCTTTAAGGAAAGTGGTTTTTCCGGTACCCGCTTTGCCTGTCAAAAATATATGTTGGTTGGTGTTATTTACAAACCGCGAGGCTAATTGCGATAAACTATTATAAGTGTTTGTTGGCATGGTGGTAATAATTTGTTGTAAATATAGGTTTTTTATAAATAGCCACAAATCAGTAAGTGTCTAATTATATCAATCTGCATTATACTTAATTTAGTGAAATATGTTAGGTTTAATTGCTTATAATATAATTTTTTATGAAAATACTTGCAGATATTAGAGGTTTAAAAATATTTTGTAAATTGAGGTTTTTTAACAAACCATTGTATTAAAATGAGTTATAAATACATTATATTATTGTTTTTTGTTCTGTTTTTTGGATGTAATAACTACAAAAACAGCTCAGAGGATAAATACCGAGCCGAAATAAATTTGCTTTTAGATAATTGGCACCATTTGGCAACAATTGCCGACATCGGTTTTTTTGACTGCATTGCCGGCGATGGTATCTATATTGGTACTGCTGCCGAGGAGGTGTGGACAAAACAGGAGTTTGTTGATTTTGCAAAACCGTATTTTGAAAAAGGAGAGGCATGGGATTTTAAACCGTATGACAGGAATATATACTTTAGTAAAAACACCGATGTGGCATGGTTTAATGAGAGGCTAAATACATGGATGGGTGTTTGCAGAGGCTCGGGTGTTTTGCAAATGACCGAAAGAGGGTGGAAAATATACCAATATACATTGTCGGTTGCTGTTCCTAATGAAAAAATCAAGGAGGTTGTTTCTATAATAAAATAGAGACAGGTTTTTTGTATGCTTATATTTATTATTATTTAGTGCTTGCCGGCACTACTTATAGGTTTAATTCATTTTATTCTTTAATTTAGAAATTAAAAACAAAGCTACTATTCCACCTAATACAGATATTATTATATTAACCGACAACAATACTAAATCAACTTCTCCGGATTGCATTATTGCCTTAGGGTTAAATCCTATTCTACCAATAGATTTTATAAAAAAAACACTCCCAAAAACTCCAGAAATACTATTGCCGATAATTCCTAAAGAATATTTTTTAGTAATAAAACCAAAAATATTTGCACTAATAATGCCCACAACTATGCTGATAAGAGAAATTAAGGATGCCGTCATAATTTTAGGTTAATGCCCATAATCCATCTTATCAATTTTACCACTGGTTAACCGTTGTTGAATTATTATGTATAATATAATAAGAATTAAACCTACAATTCCCCAATTAAAAGCTACCGACAAACCATATCCGGTAGTAGCAGTATTGTAAATAGTTAAAGCTTCATTTATATTATTTGTAGATGGTAAAATAACAGGAAACATAGATGCTAATGTTGAAGTTATTCCGCCTATAATTAACATTGTCGATAATATAAAAGCATAAATATCTTTTTTTAATTTATTAATATAGAATAGCCCTATTAGTCCTATAAAATAGATGAATGGAAAAATCATTAAGTATGGTCTATTAATAAAATTAGAGAATGACTCATTACTAATAGAATGCCAAGTTATTAATGAAATAACTGTTAATATAGCAAGTAGTATATTTAGTTTAAATACTACTGATTTGAGTTGAGTATTTATTGTTGAATTTGTTTTTAAAACAATCCAATTTGCTCCATGAATAGATAAAGTAATTACGGAAATTACGCCAATAATTAAAGTAAACCAATCAATAACGCCGGGGGTTTCGCTTAATGGGCTAAAACTACTATCCCATAAAGGCAAGAAAAAATAATGACCTTCGTGTAAAGATATACCATTTTCAACTACTCCTAAGTTTACACCTCTAACAATATTGCCTAATGCTATGCCAAAAAACAGTGCCATCAGCAAACTGGAAACGCCAAAAGCTTTATCCCATAAGTCTTTCCACATTTGATAATTAAATTGGTTACGAAACTCTAATGATATTGCCCTAAAAATAATTAACCACAAAACAAGTATTAATGGGAGATAAAATCCGCTAAAAACAGATGCATAGAAGGTCGGGAAAGCCATAAAAAGCATTCCTCCGCCAGCTACTAACCATACCTCGTTAGAATCCCAAAATAATCCGGCTGATTTTGCAATAACTACTTTGTCTTTTTCTGTTTTGGCAAAAAACAGATGAATAATTCCTGCACCAAAATCATATCCATCTAAAATAAAAAATATGGATAGAACTATTGCTATTAGTAAATACCAAAATATTTCCATGATTTATTTTTTTTGTGTTTGAGGTCCTTGATAAATAGTTTTACCAACTAATAATAAAAATAATAATCCGAGCAGCATGTATATTCCAAAAAACCCTAATGTAGTAAATAAGGTATTACCTGATGAAACCGTAGGCGAAATGCCTTCGCTTGTTTTCAATAATCCATAAACTAAATAGGGTTGTCGTCCTAACTCGGTAACATACCACCCTGTTATATTTGCTAAATACGGAAACGGAAAAGATAGCATTATTACCCAAAGAATAGATTTTACTCCATATAATTTTTTTCTCCATAAAAGAAAAGCCGCCAAACTCATAATTCCTATAAAAATAGTTCCTAAACCAACCATAATATGATATGAATAATAGAGTGCCGGAATATTATCAGGAAGTTCCTCTTTAGCAAACTCATTCATTCCTTTAATTTCTTTATTCCAATCTTGATAGGTTAAAAAACTTAATATTTTTGGTACTGCAATTTTATTATCAATTTTTTTATCGACCATATTAGGCTGACCAACTAAAATAATTTCGGCTCCGCCTTTCTCGGTTTCAAAAATACCTTCCATAGCTGCAAATGCAGCCGGCTGATAATTTACTACGTTTTTAGCATTCCAATCACCGGTTGGCATTGCCAATAATAAACTTGATACTAATCCGAAAATTACACCCGTTTTTAAAAGTAATTTGCCAAATTCTACATTAGTTTGGTTTCTTAACAGATAAAATGCTCCTAAAGCTGCTACCACAAAAGAGCTTGTGGTAAGGGCTGCCATTTGATTATGTAAAAACATAGGTATAAGCCAAGGATTGCTAAAAAGAGCCGAGAAATTTGTCATAACAAATTTTCCATTTTCTATAATTTCATGACCTACCGGATGCTGCATCCAAGAATTAGTTGCTAAAATAAACCAACCACTAGCCCAAGAACCTAAAAAGACCAAAAATCCGGTTAAAAAATGTAGTTTTTGCCCCATGAGTTTTTCGCCAAATATAAATAGTGCTAAAAATGATGATTCCAAGAAAAAGGAAAACATGCCTTCCATTGCTAATGTTTGACCTATAATATTTCCCGTGAGTTCCGAAAATTTAGCCCAATTTGTTCCAAATTGAAATTCCATAGGAATTCCGGTAACAACACCCATTGTAAAATTGATAGCAAATATTTTCATTAAAAATTTAGCCGCATCATTGTACTTAGTTACTTTATTTATTAAGTATTTACCTTTAAAATAAACAATTAGTAAAGATAACCCCATTGTTAGTTGTGGAAATATGTAATGAAATGTGATAGTAAATGCAAATTGCAGCCTATCGTAAAATATCAAGTCTTCCATATTATTATAAATTTAGATTTTTACTGCTTTCAAAATTTTAATCTTTAACGCAACGTATTGCATAACCATATTTCATATGATTTGATATTCGATTGCAATTATTTGAATAATTATCAACACTTATAATCCATGCGTATGAATCATCGGCTTGAGTACTGCTCCATAAAATGCCTTTGCTCCCCATGCAACAGAAATTACCAATGCTTGGGTCTCTAAGTCCACTAGGCAAAATTGTCAATCCAGATTCGTTTGTTGCATTTTTATTTGTTCTATACCAATGAAGATTACTAATTTCTTTTAATTTAGTACCTGCAATACCATCTCCATTTAGTAAATTAATTAATAAATGCCAATCTGTATTGGTAGCGACATGCCAGCCTAATGGAGCTAATTTTCGAGAATCTGAAATAGAAAACCAGTTGTATAATCTCCCATAAGATGCTATGGTATCTATATTTTCTGTGTTTTTATAATTACAAAAAGCTCCCGTCGTTAATGATGCCCAAGTGGTGTTATCGGTTATTTGGGGAATAGCGTCTCCATTTCGGTATTTTGTTGTACGAAGGTTTTCAGCCATCCATGTTTGTCCATTAATATGAATAGTTTTATAGATATTGCCATCTTGATCTGTCATTGTTCCATACGTTAAATTAGGATTAAATACAGCAGTTGTCTTATCATTCGTGTTATTTATTCTGTTTTCATTATCTTTTTCACAACTATTAAATGTTATTGCTATTAAGGCAATTATTGATATTTGCCGAAGTAAGGTTTTGTTTATTGTTTTCATAATGCTTTGTAATTTATGTTGGTTAACGTCAGTAGTAAAAACAGCAAAGTTACAACCTGCTAATATGCCCACATTACTTTTTGCCGCGTGTTAGTGGCTGGTGATTATGTGTGCCTTAATTTCTTCAATAAAATCTTTTACTTGTTCAATTAAAGGATTTACTATCTCTTCGTCATAGTCAAACAAATCGCCATAATCTCCCTTCTGCCGATAATCAAAAAGTTTTGAGTATAATTTCCCTTTTTCTCTATCTATTTTTCCTGTTTTAATAAAATTAAGTCCAAATTGGATACGCGTACCATCATGTGATTTAGTTTCAATATCATGTTTTAAAAGTAATGCAATCACAGAGTAGAAGCAAGAATAATACAATCTATTTATCACAGCATTCCACCTTTTATTATCTGCTAGTATTAATGCTTCTTCAAATGATTCTTCAGCTCTATTAAATCTATATTTGATATAATCACTTCTATTTTCAATTGTCATAACTTAATCCCTTCGTTCGTGATATTCTTATACAATGGGGAAAAAATCAGTGTGCTATTCCAATAGTCTTTTGAATAAATTAAAGTTGATATTATCTGTCCTGATTCTAATTCAATATCATATAGTTCATCTCTAAATTTGTCTTCAATATCATTAGTTACCTTATTTTCATTTACTAAAATCAAAATATCCCAATCAGAATTATCACGATAATCTCCACGTGCCCTTGAACCAAATAAATATGCTTCTGCATTTGGGTCTTTGACATGTATGCTTTGTGAAATTCTATCCTTTATAATATTTTGTTTCATATTTTTAGTATTAAAAAACAAATATAAGATTTTTAACCAATTAATAAGATGCAAAATAGCGTATTGTTACGCTTGCCACTAACTCTTAATAAAACTACATTGAATTATTTATACTTCCCGATATTCTGTTTTTTCAACCTGCCCAACTCCCTTTTCGAATCATTTTCTTTAATAGTCTGGCGTTTGTCATATTCCCGTTTTCCTTTAACCAATGCAATTTCAATTTTTACAAAACCATTATCGTTAATAAAAAGCGTTAAAGGCACAATTGACAACCCTTTTTCAACAATGCGTTTTTGCAGCTTGTTCAGTTCTTTGCGGTTTAAAAGCAGTTTGCGCTGTGTTTTGTTTTTAAACACTACCAACCTCTCGCCGGCTCTCTCCGCCAAGTGCATATTGCTTATGTACAATTCGTTATTCATAAAATTGCAATACGCTTCAGACAAGCTTGCTTTCCCAAGCCTTATTAGTTTTATGTCGAGCCCCATAAGTTGGATGCCTGCAATATATGTATCAATAATATGGTAATGAAAAAATGCTTTTTTATTACGTATTTTAACGGTATTGCCTTTTTTATTCATTTTGCTTTAATTTGCTCCATATTTAATCATATATTAACCGCATACAAAACTATAGTTAAAATAATATGAATACAAGTAGAATTACCGTTTATGAAAGTAAGTTGGCAAAATATAATAATGAGTTTATTGAAGTTAAAAAACAGCACGCCGCGGTTTCAATAGCAAGGCTAACTGTTTTTGTGCTTTTTTTACTCTCGTGGTTTTGGGTATTCCCATCGGTTAATAGGGCAATAGGCGTGGTTTTGGGCATATTAATGTTTGTTGTTTTTTTGGTTTTGCTAAAAGTGCATAAAAAGCTCGACGATAAAAGGAGTTACCTTGAATCTATTATTGCCATCAATAAAAATGAGCGCGATTGCTGCAATGGCAAATTTTCTGCCTTTAATGGCGGTGCTGAATTTACCGATAGCAATCACCCGTATTCATATGACATTGATTTGTTTGGCAACGGCTCGCTTTTTCAATATATAAACCGTACAATAACTCCTGCCGGAAAAAAAGTGCTTGCAAAGTGGTTGTCGGAAACGCCATTAGGCAAAAAAACGATACGCTTAAACCAAATAGCGGTAAAAGAGCTCAGCCCTTTGGTCGATTTTAGGCAAGAGTTTCAAACTATCGGTAAGTTGCACCATTCAAATGACGATGAGGACAAGCTTATTGGCAGGTGGTTAAGCCGTCCCTCGTTTTTCGGGAATAAAATATTTACACAAATTATGCTTTGGCTTATACCGGCAATAAACCTTGGTCTGCTTTTTTTAATGATAATAGGGCAGGTCAACTGGTCGGTTTTAACATTTATTATAGTAATCAACCTGATGATTATAGGCTCGCGTTTAAAAAAATTCAATCAGGTTTATAATCTGCTCAGCAAAAGCCACGTAAACCTAAAAAAAATGTGCAAGCTGTTCGGATTGCTTGAAAATCAGAAATTTGAGTCCAAATTGCTTTGCACATTGCAAAATAGTTTTTTTAAAGAAAAACAGTCGGCAAGCGAGCAGATAAACAGGCTCACAAAACTGCTTGATGGTTTGGATAACAGAAATAATATTTTATTGGCATTTGTGTTAAACTCATTCCTGTTGTGGGATTGGCAATATTTGTGGCGTATCGAGAAATGGCAAAAATCGCATCAGCTCGACTATAAAGATTGGCAAAAAAGCGTTGCAACGTTTGATGCGCTGTTAAGCTTATCAAATATGGCGTTTAACAATCCCGATTTTACTTATCCTAAAATAGTCGAAAGAGGTTATAGTTTTAAGGCTTATGGTATTGGCCACCCGCTTTTGTTAAAAACCATCAGGGTTTGCAACGATATTGAAATTGAGCAATCGCCGAGGTACGTAATTGTTACAGGGGCAAATATGGCGGGCAAAAGCACGTTTTTACGTACCATAGCCATAAACCTTGTATTGGCAGGGTGCGGGTCGGCAGTTTGTGCAAAAAAAATGGAGCTGCTACCGTTGCCGTTGCACTCCAGCATGCGGGCCGAGGATTCGCTGATGAAAAACGAATCGTACTTTTTTGCCGAGCTTAAACGCTTGCAACGAATTACAAAGGAGCTTGAGGGTGGCAAAAAACTGTTTATTATTCTTGACGAGATTTTGCGTGGTACAAATTCAGAGGATAAGCGAAAAGGCTCAATCGGGTTTGTAAATAAAATAACTGCACAATCGGCTTTTGGGTTGGTTGCAACACACGATTTGGAGCTGGCAAGGCTTGCCGAGCAAAAGCCCGATGTGTTTAAAGCATTGTGTTTTGAGGTTGGCTTTAAAAACAACGAGCTGCAATTTGATTATAAATTGCAGCCCGGGATAACAAAAAATATGAATGCCTCGTTTTTAATGAAACGTATGGGGATAATAGAGTAGTTTATAAATATTGTTTAAAACACCCATCCTATTCTTATGCCTCCTGTTACGGCAATTGGGGCTTCGCTTGTTCCTGCAACAAATCCATAAGGTAAAGTTTCGTTTTCGTCGCCACCTAAGCCATAGCCAATTCCCCAAAACACATCAACTAAAAATGAATCATCAAAAATCCATTGTTTACCAAACTTAAGGGTAAGCGCTAAACCAAAATTCTCTTTTCGAGAATGTGAATCATTATAGCTTTGAGAATAGTTGTAATTGTAATTATGTGAGTCATATCTTAAATATCTAAATGCAATTTCGGGGGCAATATAGGCACCTTTTAATATGTGGGAGTATTGCATACGGTGTAAATAAAAATCGGGTGTTCGCATAAATTTATAAGCAAATTTGGTATAAACACCAACTGGTTTTATTTCTGCAGGGTCAATGCCTAACCCAATTAGCCCCAAAGAGGCTTCCCATGATTTGCCCGGTTTTACACTTTGCTCATATACGAATTCGGTACTTCCCATTAGGGGCGATAAAAAGTTTATTTTTAGTGCGCGGTTTTTTTGGTTGGCATAATACTCTGAGTTTTCAAAAGTGTTGTCTTCTATTTTAATAATCTCGCCGGTTGCAAATTCTACTTTCTCAACTAAAGCTTTGTCAACACCAAAAATAAGCTTAGGATTGCCTGAATAGTAGTATTTTACCTCATCGGCAGCAATTTCGGTAACTTTACACTCAATAATATTACCTGATTTTTTAACTATCTTATCTTGGGCTATTGTGCTTAGCGATAAGAATATAAATAGTATAATTGTTAAATTTTTCATCTGTTTATATTTTTATAATTTAATATTCAATAGATGCACTAAGTTTATAAAGGTTGCTAAAGGTAGAAATATTTTAATTAAAAGAATTCCTCGAGGTAAAGCCTCGAGGATAGTCAACTTTAAGAATTTTCTTTATTCCTAAAAACAAAATCATTACATGTTTGTCAAACTTATTTCAATATCGTCGTAGTTAAAAAATATTTTTTTTGAAGCCTGTTCCAACATTTATTGTTGCAGAGGGATTAAGAAAGAGGAAAATATACTTCACTTAACCATGCGGCATTGGATCATATTATTTATTTTTGCGATTTAAAATTAGTACGATAAATGTTTAACTTAAACAATAATATTGTGAGAAACATAAAAATAATCATAAGTATATTTATAATATTTGGTGTTTTTGGGTGTAAACAAAACCAAACAGACAAAACCCAACCTACGGTTACGGTAAGTATTGTTCCACAGCAGTTTTTTGTGAATCAAATAGCAGGCAGTTGGCTTACGGTAAATGTAATGATTCCCCCGGGTGGGAGTCCGGCAACATATGAGCCAACCCCAAAACAGATGAAAGATTTAACAAAGTCGCAGGCATATTTTCGCATTGGGCACATAACTTTTGAAAAGGCTTGGGCCGATAAACTTGCATCGGTAAGCCCAAATACAGAGTTTGTTAATACGTCGGAGGGGTTAGATTTAATATCGGAAGAGGGCTGGGGCGAAGAAAAAGTTGAACAAAACAATCATAACCACAAGCATTTAGGATATAACCCTCATATATGGCTGTCGCCCGAATTGGTAAAGGCTCAGGCAAACACAATATTTCAAACATTGCGCAAATTATACCCCCAACATGAGCAAACCATGAAAATAAACCTCGATAGGTTCTCATTGCAGTGCGATTCGGTTCATTTAGAACTCGACAAGCAATTAAAAAATGCAGGGGGAAGCAGTTTTATAGTATATCATCCGGTATGGAGTTATTTGGCGCGCGACTATAATTTACAACAAATTGCAATTGAGCACAACGGAAAAGAGCCTACCGCCGACAAACTGAAAAAGATAATTGATTTTGCTAACGATAATAATATTAGGATTGTTTTTGTGCAGAAGGAGTTTAGCAATGTACAAGCAGAAACCATTGCCAAAGAGATTGACGGAGAGGTGGCAACAATGAACCCGTTGGATTATAATTGGTTAAATACTATGAAAGAGTTTGGTAAAGTTTTTGCCAGTTTAAATGCACATTAAATTGCCGCCCTGCTTATTGTTATAACGAAATGGGGTAGGGGTGGTTAAAATATTAACCGATGAACAAAACATTAATTGAAATAAAAAACCTTACAGTTGGCTATGACAGCCAAAAAGCCCTTAGTATCGTAAACCTTATTATTGAGGCGAATGATTTTATAGGCGTTATTGGTCCCAATGGAGGAGGTAAAACAACATTAATAAAAGCTATTTTGGGCTTATTGCCGGCATGGTCGGGTTCCATAAAAATAAATATCGGACAATCAAAAATAGGTTATCTGCCGCAGTTTAACCACTTCGACAAAAAATTCCCGATAACGGTAAAAGAGGTGGTGCTTTCGGGGTTGGCGGGCAAAAAGGGCTTGTTTAATAAATATAATAGTACCGATATGGCAATGGCCAATGAGCTTATGGTTCAGGCGGGGATAGATAAGCTTAAGCATAAATCAGTAGGGCAGCTGTCGGGCGGGCAAGTGCAGCGCACGTTGTTGTGTAGGGCTTTAATTAACAAGCCCGAGCTGCTTATTCTTGACGAGCCAAGCACTTTTGTCGATAACCAATTTGAGAGCGAGCTTTTTGAATGGCTTAAAATGCTTAATGAAAAGATTGCTATTGTTATGGTATCGCATGATATTGGCACAATTTCGTCGCATGTAAAAACCATAGCATGTGTAAACTATAACCTGCATTATCATAAGTCGAATAAAATTACAGCCGAACAGCTTACTACTTATAATTGTCCCATTAAAATCATCTCACATGGCGAAATCCCACATCAGGTTTTGGCGCATCATAAATAATAGTTATGGAATTTTTTGCAGAGCTTTTTGAATATACATTTATAAACCATGCCCTTTTGGCGGCTATGTTCTCAAGTGTTATTTGTGGCATTTTGGGCACTTATATTGTAACCAAACGCATGGTGTTTATTACAGGCGGAATTACCCACGCATCATTTGGCGGAATAGGCATGGCATTCTATTTTGGGTTGGCACCCTTTACCGGAGCTGTGTTTTTTGCAATTATTTCGGCACTTGGCATTGAATGGTTCTCAAAAAAAGGCGATATACGAAACGACTCCACCATTGGTATTTTGTGGTCGCTCGGCATGGCTATCGGAATAATATTTGTTTACATCACACCCGGTTTTACACCTAATTTAATGAGTTACCTTTTTGGTAGCATCCTTACAGTTAGCACATCGGAATTGTATATTATGGCAAGCCTAACCGTAGTTGTGTCACTGTTTTTTTACTTTTTTTACAGACCGATACTGTTTTTTGCATTTGATGAAAATTTTGCAAAATCGCAAAAAGCCCCCATAGGTTTTGTAAACTATACAATAATGCTGCTAATAGCGTTTGGTATAGTTATTAATATTAAAATTGCCGGAATAATACTTGTAATGAGCATGCTTACCTTGCCTCAAAACACGGCAAACCTGTTTTCGAATAACTTTAAACAGATAATAATATATTCAATACTCATTAGTTTTGTGGGAACATTGGCCGGTTTGGCAGGCTCTTTTTGGCTTGGTGTACCATCGGGTGCATCAATAATATTTACCCTTACATTAATGTTTTTTGTGGCAAAAACCGTAAAAGCCGTACTTAATAAATATAATAGAAAACAAAAGGCTTAAATTAGTGTTAATCTTATATTTAAATGGGCAATTTCAAATATTTACAAATCTGTACCATTACGGTTTTTTATTATAGATTCTTCCATTAAATTTGTGGCAAAACTTAAATATAAAATTAAATGAACTTTGATATATTAATAATAGGAAGCGGCCCCGGAGGCTATGTAGCAGCAATAAGGGCATCGCAATTAGGACTAAAAACAGCAGTTGTAGAAAAATCGGAACTCGGCGGGATATGCTTAAACTGGGGATGTATCCCTACAAAATCGTTGTTAAAAAGCGCACAGGTATTCGAATATGCAAAACATGCGGCCGAATATGGCGTAACAATTGACGCAGAGCCAAAAGTCGATTTTGCTAAAATGGTTGAGCGCAGCCGCGGGGTTGCCGATAATATGAGCAAGGGCATACAGTTTTTGTTTAAAAAAAATAAAATTGAGGTTATAAACGGTTTTGGAAAGCTAAAAGCCAAAAATACCGTAGAGGTTACCGATGCCGATGGCAAAAAAACAGATATTACGGCCAAGCATATCATTTTGGCTACAGGCGCACGCTCAAAAGAGCTGCTCAATTTACCGCAAGACGGAAAAAAAATTATCGGTTACCGTAAAGCCTTAACTCTTGAAAAACAACCCGAAAGCATGATAGTTGTGGGCTCGGGAGCTATTGGCAGCGAATTTGCCTATTTTTATTCGGCAATAGGCACCAAGGTTACTTTGGTAGAATTTTTGCCAAACATTGTGCCTAATGAGGACGAAGACGTTTCAAAACAGTTGGGGCGCTCATTTAAAAAGGCCAAAATAAAAGTAATGGTAAGCTCGTCGGTTGAAAAGGTTGACACAACCGGTAAAAACTGCAAAGTAACTATTAAAACAAAAAAAGGCGACGAGGTTCACGAGGCCGATGTCGTTCTTTCAGCCGTTGGTATTACACCAAATATTGAGGGTATAGGGTTAGAAGAATTAGGCGTTGCAATGGAAAACGGCAAGGTAAAAGTTGACGATTTTTATAAAACAAATATTGATGGCGTTTATGCCATTGGCGATATTGTTCATGGTCCTGCGTTGGCACATGTGGCATCGGCCGAGGGAATAACATGCGTTGAAAATATTGCCGGAGAAAACCCGCAGCCCGTCGATTATAAAAACATACCGGGTTGTACTTACACAACACCCGAAATTGGTTCGGTGGGTATGACAGAAAAAGCTGCAATTGAGGCAGGTTATACCATTAAGGTAGGTAAATTCCCGTTTACGGCTTCGGGCAAGGCAAGTGTCGCAGGGGCAAAAGACGGCTTTGTAAAGCTTATTTTTGACGAAAAATATGGCGAGCTTCTCGGCGCCCATTTAATAGGTGCAAATGTTACCGAAATGATTGCCGAACTTGTTGTAGCCAAAAAACTTGAAACAACAGGGCACGAGCTAATAAAAGCCATACACCCGCATCCAACTATGAGCGAGGCAATTATGGAAGCTGCTGCAGCTGCATACGGCGAGGTAATTCATATTTAAAGATAAAGAACTATGAAAAACATATTTATAATTGCAGTAGTTACAATGTTTTTTACTTCGTGCATATCCGAAAATAAAAAAACAACACAAGCTGAATTAAAAAATGTGCATAAAGTAATTGTAAAAGAGGTTTTGCAGGCAAATGCCTATACCTATTTATATGTTGCTGAAAATAATGCAGAACAGTGGATAGCCGTTCCGAAAATGAATGCCAAGGTAGGTAATGTTTACTATTATAACGAGTTTATGGAGATGTTTGGGTTTAAAAGCAAAGACTTAAACAGAACTTTTGAATCAATCTACTTTATTCAGGAATTAAGAACCGGACCAAAAGCTGATGTGCACGGTCAAGAGGTAGCGCATAAAGCAATGGGCATGGAGAATATGCCTACCGATTCGCATAAAGGAAAGCCCGATGTTGCCAATAAGGAGGTTGAAATAGAGCCCGCAAAAGGCGGTATTACAATTGAAGAGCTATTTTTGAATAAGGAAAAATATAATGGAAAAAAGGTTGTTGTTAGGGGGGTAATCGCAAAAGCAAACTATGAAATTATGAATAAAAACTGGTTTCATATTCAGGACGGGACATCTTACAACGATAATTATGATTTAACAATAACATCGCTTGAGGGTAATATAAAAGTAAACGATGTAGTAACTTTTGAGGGGACAATTATTTTAAATAAAGATTTTGGTTATGGCTACTTTTATGAGGTTTTAATGGCTGATGGTGTAATTAAGAATTAATTGTCATCGGATGAATTGCTATTAAGAATTTGTCGCAAAATAGTATTCATCCGATGGTTTTTGGTTAACTTATTATATTTTATTTGCAGTATTTTTCAATTAGCTTATCCTTATCATCATATCCCAACTCTTTAGCACGGTTAAAATCAAGACAAGCATTTTTGTTGTCTTTTAGATTATATTTGGCAATACCTCGGTTATAAAATGCCGATGTATAATAAATACCCTAAAAAAAATAGCAGTCTGTTTTTTAGGTTTTTACAGGGTATAATATTATTGTAAAATACAACTCTAAGAACCTCTGTTTGTATGTATCTAAGGTAAAAATCAGCCAAAATTGTTGATAAAATGCTGTTTTTTTAACAAAAAATCATTTTTTCTTGATTAAAATGCTGTTGAATTCAAATCTTTCCTTATATTTATTGCTCTGAAATCAAGAAATTAAAGTTTAACTTAAGAATTAACACTATGAACAAACAAGAATTAGTAGCAGCAATGGCTCAAAAAGCAGGTTTAACAAAAGCAGATGCTGAAAAAGCATTAAACGCATTCGTTGAAACTACAAAAGACACTTTAGGTAAAAAAGAAAACATCCAGTTAGTAGGATTTGGAACTTTTTCAGTAAGTTCTCGTGCTGCACGTACCGGACGTAACCCACAAACAGGTAAAGAGATTCAAATTGCTGCAAAAAATGTTGCTAAATTTAAAGCAGGTAAAGCTTTAGACGAAAAAGTTAACTAAGCAAAATTAGATATCAATAAAAAAGGCACGCATTGCGTGCCTTTTTTGTTTTGCATCTGCTTTGTCAATAATTATTGGTTAAGGTTCTGTAAAATGGTTTCAATAATATACTTTTGTAAAAAATAGAAGATTGTGGTTTTTCCTGAAAATTTTGAAAATAAAATAGACTTTATAAAAGTACGTGAGTATCTAAAAGGGTATTGCCTTAGTGATATGGGCAAAAAATTAGTGTCGGGCATGCAGTTTTTAACACACTATGAGGCTATTAGGCTGAGGCTGTTTGAAACCAATGAATTTAAGGGAATACTTGATAAGGGAGAAGAATTTCCGACAGATTATTACTATGATTTGAGCGAATCATTTGCAAAAATGAGGGTTGAGGGTTCGTTTCTTGAAACAAAAGAGCTTTTTGGTTTAAGGCGGGTAATGCAAACGGTAAAAGCAGTAATCAGGTTTTTCAAAAAGCCTGATTCAACCGAAGATTACCCAAACCTAAAAAAAATATCCGAAAAGGTTATAGTGCACACATATGTTGTTGATGGAATTGACCGCATATTAAACAATCAGGGTAAAATACGCGATAACGCTTCGCCCGAGTTGGCTGTTATTAGGCGCGAATTGGCTGCTAAACAGGTTGCCGTGTCAAAGCTTATACACCGTATTATCGGGCAGGCACAAAAGGACGGCTGGGTTGATGCCGACATTACACTCTCGGTGCGCGACGGGCGGATGGTAATACCTGTTCCTGCATCGTTTAAGCGAAAAATACCGGGTATTATCCACGATGAGTCGGCCACAGGAAAAACCTGTTTTGTTGAGCCGTCGCCTGTTGTTGAAATGAATAACGCCATTTCGGAGCTTGAAGCCGGCGAACGCCGCGAGATTGTAAAAATACTAAAGGAATTTACCGACACAATAAGGCCATATGCCAACGATTTAGAAGACTGCAACCAGCTTTTGGGTATTATGGATTTTATACGGGCAAAGGCGCAGTTTGCACAAAACATTAAAGGCATTTTGCCCCAAATAAAAAACCAACCCGAAACTTTGTGGGTAAACGCAAGGCATCCGTTGCTTTATATAGCTTTTGCAGAAGAGAACAGGAGGGTGGTGCCCTTAAATATTAAGCTCGATTCAAAAAACAGGGTTTTATTGATATCGGGGCCAAACGCCGGTGGAAAATCGGTTTGTCTGAAAACCGTGGGGATAATACAATATATGTTTCAATGCGGCATGCTTGTTCCTGTTGAGGATAAAAGCACAGTAGGAATTTATAAAAACCTGTTTATAGATATTGGCGATGAGCAGAGTATCGAGAACGATTTGAGCACTTACAGTTCGCACCTGCTCAATATGAAATACTTTACCAAAAATGCCGATGCCAACTCGTTGGTGCTTATTGATGAATTTGGGACAGGCACAGAGCCAATGCTCGGCGGGGCGATTGCCGAGGCTGTTTTAAACAAACTGAATAAAACAGGGGTGTTTGGCGTAATTACAACGCATTACACTAATTTAAAGCACTTTGCGGCATCGCAACAAGGCATTGTAAACGGGGCAATGCTTTACGACACACAGCGGCTTGAGCCTTTGTTTGTGCTCGAAATAGGCAAGCCCGGCAGTAGTTTTGCTTTTGAGATTGCCTATAAAATTGGTCTTCCGCAAGATGTTATCGACGAGGCAAAAAGCAAGGTGGGAGAGGAGCATGTGCATTTTGACAAGCACCTGCGCGAAATTTTGCGCGATAAAAGGTATTGGGAACGAAAACGCGAGAATATACGAAAAGTCGAGCGTAGGGTTGAGGAGCTGATGGAGAAAGAGAAAGTGGAGCTTGAAAAGGCACAATCTATCCGTAAAGAGGTTAAAGAAAAAACAGAGGTTGAAGCCAAAAAGTTGTTGGCCGACACAAACAAAATAATTGAGAATACTGTTCGCGAAATTAAGGAGGCGCAAGCCGAAAAGGAAAAAACAAAACAGGCACGCAAGCAATTAAATGAGTTTAAAGAAGATATTGCAAAACCAAATACTGAGGAAGAAGAGAGGATTCTTAAAAAGATTAAAAAGCTTAAGGAGCGCAAAAACCGCATAAAAAAAGAAGGCAAAAAAGAGGATGACAAGGTTGTTGATAAAATACAAAGAGAAAAACAGTTTACCATTGGCATGCCAGTTAAAATTGAAGGGCAAACCAGCATTGGGGAGATAATGGAGCTGTCGGACAAAAATGCCGTGGTGGCATTCGGTAATATGTTAACAACGGTAGCCATAGGCAAGCTTGTTGGGTTAGGCAACCAAGAGAAAAAAGAGCTTAGGAAAAAAGCGGGCGGTGGCAGTTATAAGCAAGCCTATGAATTAAATCAGCGCAAGCTAAGGTTTAAGCCGGGGTTAGATGTTAGGGGCAAACGTGCCGACGAGGCAATTCAAATTGTTACCGAGTTTATTGACGAGGCTATAATGGTAGGTGCTTTTGAGGTAAAAATTTTGCACGGAAAAGGCAATGGTATCTTACGCCAACTTATTCGCGAATACCTTTTTACGGTTGATATGGTAAGCAAAGTCCAAGATGAGCATGTTGAGTTTGGAGGAGCCGGCATTACCGTTGTTAATTTGGGTTAAAAAGCAATTACAAAACTTCCGGTAAAACGTTTTTTTAGGTTGTTGTTAAAATTTGTTGCTGCCTCGCGTGTGGCAAAAGTGCCAATAATTATACGGTAAACTTTGCTGCCTCTGTTTTCGCCAACCTGAATAATAATATCTTTGTTTATGCCTTTTTTAATCGCATCGCAGCGTTTTATTAAATTGGCAGCCTCTTGGTAACTTGCTACTTGAATGCCATAACCTTTGGGTGTAATCAATTCCGATTTAATTTTGTAATACTCTAAAGCCGAATTGGCTATTGTGCCTTTGCCGGTTGCTATGGCAACCGGAGCTTTTGTTGCGGTAGGTTTTTTTGTTTTTTCTTGTTTATATTTTGTTGTCGTGGTTGTTACAGGTTTGTTTTTACTGTTTTTTTGTTGAGCTGTTTTGCCTAAGCTTATAACTTCAACCTTTACGCGGGTTACTCCGCTTGAAATAAAATCGAGTTTTTTTGCTGCGGCTTTCGACAGGTCGATTACGCGGTCTTTTACAAATGGCCCCCTATCGTTAA
>CAYQPP010000018.1:19036-22928 GCA_964419235.1 uncultured Bacteroidales bacterium | reverse complement strand
ATAATTTTTTTCATCTGTTTATAATTTATTTTTCAATGGTCAGATGGAACCGCATAACAAAAATAATCATTGTCGTGTGTGTTAATAATTATTTTTATCATGCTTGTTTCATCTGTTTGAGTTTTTGTAATAAAAATTTAATTACATTCTTTTACGTTTAGTATCTTAATTTATTAAACTGTATTAAATAGTTGAATTACTCTTGGTTATATGTAATTAATTTGCTTTTTATAATCAAAAATATACTCTAGAGATAATTACCTCCCAAAAGACAATCTATATTACACATAACCTTAAATTCATAAATTTATTTTATTACACAAAAAGTATGTTCGTTTTTTATGTCTTAAATTACGAATATAAGCTATAAATATATGCTATAGCCAACGAACAAAAAAATTATTTTACAATATTTTTAAATGCTTTTCCCAAATTATTAATAATATCGGAAGCAATTAATGCTTCAAATCCTGTTTCGTAAGCAGCAATATCGCCTGCAAGTCCGTGCAAAAACACCCCTGCTTTTGTAGCATTAACAGGAGAGTAACCCTGAGCAAGAAGAGATAATATAACTCCGGTTAACACATCGCCACTTCCGGCGGTAGCCATACCCGGATTCCCCGTAGAATTAAAAAATACATCACAATTGGGAGCAGTAATACTCGTATAAGCACCTTTTAGAGCAACAATTGCTTTATGTTTTTTTGTAAATTTACATTGAGTAACAAATCGTTCATAAGCACTGTTGTGTTTATGTGTCAGTCTGTCGAATTCTCCGGGATGAGGTGTTAAAATAATATTTTTGTTAAGTAGTTTAAACCATTTTTTATTGGCAGATAAAATATTAATGGCATCGGCATCAATCACCATATTACCTTTATAATTCTCCAATAATTTAAATAAAGCATTTTGAACCGATTTTTTTGTTCCTATTCCGGGACCTACTCCAATTGCTGCAAATTTATTTAAAAAAGCAGGTTCATTATAGCCTATTTCACTTTCATCAATATGAACCATTGCTTCGGGGACGGCTGTTTGAATAATTTCTCTTCCCGATTCGGGCACATGAACTGTAAGCAATCCCACACCTGAACGCAAACAACCTTTCGCCGATAAAATTGCTGCTCCGTTTTTGCAATAGTTTCCTGCTATTAATAGAGCATGTCCGAAAATTCCTTTATGGTCAAAAGTGCGACGTTTTTTTATTAACTCTTTTATATCGTTTTTATCAAGCAAAAAATGATTAACATGCACTTTCTTAAAAAAATCTTGATGGAGTCCTATGTCAAGAGCATACCATTTTCCAAAATATTCTTGATTGTCGGCAAATAAACTTGACATTTTAGGAAATTGAAAAGTTAGAGTTGTAGTTGCTTTTATTTTAGCTCCTGTATTCCCTGTATTTCCGTCGCAATAAACTCCCGAAGGAATATCAATTGAAATTATATTATTTGAATATTTATTTATATGATTGATTAAATCAGCCCAGTAACCTTTTACCGGTCTTGACAATCCTGAACCGAAAATACCGTCAATAACAATAGTTTTATCGCATGCTTTAGGAAAATGGTCATTCTGTTTTAGTTCAATAATTTCAATATCATTTATTTCTTTCAATCTTTTTAAATTTATTTTATAATCCTTTGATGGAGTTTTGCTTATCTGTAATAGGCAAACACGTATATTTATATATCCTGATCTGAACAATAATCTTGATAAAGCTAACGCATCGCCTCCGTTGTTTCCTGTTCCTGCCAAAACAAGAAATTCATCACTATCCGAAAAGTTTTTTGTAATCCACGTAAAAAGTTGCTTTGATGCCCGTTCCATTAAGTCAATAGAAAGGATAGGTTCATTGGCTATTGTATAGGCATCACACTCTCGTATTTGTTTTGAATTTAATATCTTCATGGCTCTGTAATTTATCTGTTATCAGAAATATATTTAAATTACTATTAATCGAACAATACAAAAATACAAAATGTTTTGCAAAAGATTTTTACAGGTTGTCATAACAAAAAAGATTTTTATATTTGCCACTGATACAATAAAATGGAATATTAACTTAAATTTTATAAATTATGTTTAAAGGACATCCAAAAGGACTTTATGTATTTTTATTTGCCAACATGGGTGAAAGATTCGGTTATTACACTATGATAGCCATCTTTACACTGTTTTTACAAGCTAAATTCGGAATGTCGGCAAAAGAAGCAGGACAGATTTACGGATATTTTTTGTTTGGAATTTATTTTATCCCGTTGATTGGTGGTGTTCTTGCCGATAAAGTTTTAGGTTTTGGTAAAACAATATCGTTGGGAATCATTTTAATGATTGTAGGATATATTTTACTGGCAAATACAGCATCAGGATTGACAGGAATTTATGTGGCTTTAGCTGTAATTTCTGTAGGAACAGGATTTTTTAAAGGTAATTTACAAGCAATGGTAGGCAGACTTTACGACCAAAGTGGTATGGGTAAATTACGTGATGCTGCTTTCAGTTTATTTTACATGGGTATCAACATAGGTGCGTTTTTTGCTCCTTCTGCTGCCGAAGCTATGAATAATTTTATGATGAAAAAAGATGGCTTTACATACAGCGGTAAAATACCGGCTATTGCTAATGAATTTTTAAACGGAGCTACTGATAAAGCCGGAGAACTTACTCAATTGGCACATGAGCATATTATTCAAGGAAGTTATAATTTTACCGATTTACATGCATTTGCACAAGATTATATTGCATCGGTAAGTCAATCTTACAACTATGGTTTTGCTATTGCAGCTGTAAGTATATTTATGTCAATGGTAATTTTTCTTGCTTTCCGCAAACACTATAAGCATGTGGATGTAAAAGTTTCTAAAAAGGCAGATGCCGACAACACTGAAACAGTTGTAATAAAAGATATACCTAAAGAACAAGCTAAAAAACGCTTAATAGCATTAGGATTACTATTTTTGGTAAATATATTCTTTTGGATGTCTTTCCATCAAAATGGATTTACACTTACACTTTTTGCCAGAGACTTTACGGTAACAAGCGTAGCACCCGCTGTTTATACACTGTTTGATTTAAAATCGTTGTTGCCGATTATAGCCGCAATAATGGGAGTCGTATTTTTATTAGATAAAAAAGCTACATCGGTTAAAAAAGGAATAGGAGCACTTATGCTTGTTGCAGGTGCGGCAATTGCTTATTTTGTAATTAAAGGTTATGCAGCATCAATGCCAATTAATCCTATTAAATTCCAGCATTTTAATCCAATATTTATCGTATTTATAACACCAATTATTATAGCAATTTTTACAAAACTCAATAAAATGGGTAAAGAACCTTCTTCACCACGTAAAATTGGTATAGGTTTAATAATTGCTGCTTTTAGTTTTGGAATAATGGTTATAGCATCGTTGCAATTTGGAAATGCAAATGAAGAGATATCTGATGTTATGAGAGTTACACCGTTTTGGTTGATTGGAACATATTTTAGTTTAACAATAGCTGAACTGTTTTATAGTCCTATCGGAATATCGTTTGTATCAAAAGTTGCACCACCTAAACTTGCAGGTATTGCACAAGGAGGATGGTTTGCTTCTACTGCTGTTGGTAACTTATTAGCCGGATTAATAGGTGCATTTTGGGACGGTTGGAATATGTGGCAATTTTTCTTATTGCTTGTTGTAATGCTTGCTTTGTCAGCAATATTTATATTCTCAATAATGCGAATTCTTGAAACTGCTACAGAGAAATAATTATTTATATTTAAAAAAATAACAAAAAAGACTACCTATTTGGTAGTCTTTTTTGTTAAATAATCTTATTTTTAACAAAATATAAAAAGAAAATAACTTTCAGCATTAAAAAATTAAAACACAAACACAGTGAAAGTCGG
>CAYQPP010000018.1:14096-18936 GCA_964419235.1 uncultured Bacteroidales bacterium | reverse complement strand
CATAGGGCTATTTTGCAAGTAAAATTAACACCGGTTCAAGGAATTGATTTTCCGTTTGCGTTAAACGATTTAACAATTCACAAAAGAGATACATCAAGTATGATAAAAATAAAAGCATATATTGATGATGCTTTTTTGGCAACTTATTGGGCAGATGGATTAATAATATCAACACCTACAGGCTCTACAGCTTATTCAATGAGTGTTGGTGGCCCCATTGTTTCGCCCGATTCAAAAAATTTAATAATTACACCAATTGCATCGCATAATCTTACGGTAAGACCGCTTGTTATTCCCGATAATCATAAAATATCATTAAAAATAGACAGTCGCGATAGTAAATTTTTATTATCGTTAGATGCAAGGTCGTTTGCAATTGAAAAAACTCTTGAAGTTCAGGTAGAAAAAGCAGAAAATACAATTCCGTTAATAAAACTTAATAATTATTGTTATTATTCAACTTTACGAAATAAATTAATGTGGGGGATTGATAAAAGAAATTAATACATTTATCATAACAATAATGAGATGAATGTATTTTTTGGAATAAGGACCGTTATTTAAGAAAAATATTCTTATTTTTGAAAACTTGCTATACGTATGTAATAAAGAATGTTTTTTTTAGTTCCATGGGAAAACGTAAAAATATGAGAAAAGTATATATTTTGTTTTTAATAAGTTTAATTATATTGCCGATTATAACAAGCGGCAAATCAAGGCGTTGGAAGCGAACACGTTATGAATTATATGGAGGACTTGGAGTAACTGCTTTTATGGGAGATCTGGGAGGAGGAAATAATGCTTCACATTTTGTAAGTGATTTTGACTTTACATCGCAACGTCCTCTTATCAGTGTAGGAATGCGATATAAAATATTAGAGACTCTTGCCGTAAAACCAACAATATCATACGGAATGATAAGCGGAAGTGACGATAAATCAAAAAATATTTACAGATTAGACAGAAATTTATCGTTTCGTTCTCAAATAGTTGAATTTGCTGCTCAATTAGAATATTCAATTATTAAAGAGCCGGTAAGTCACAGATATAGTTTAAGACGAAGAAGAAGAAAATTTTCTCTGAAAAATATTAAAGTTAATACATATATTTTTGCCGGACTTGCCGGATTTTGGTTTAACCCTAAAGGATTAGATGACGGACCGAATGGAACAGGCAAGTGGGTTTCTTTACAACCACTGGGAACAGAAGGACAAACTTTAATGGAAGGAAGAAAAAAATATTCAAGAATACAACTTGCAGTACCATTCGGTGTGGGTTTTAAATATGGAATAACACGACAAATAAGCGTAGGATTGGAATTTGGTGCAAGATATACTTTTACCGATTATCTTGACGATGTAAGTACATCTTATATCGACAATAAATGGTTGGCAAAATATGATGCTCAAGCAGCACGTATGGCGGATAAAAGTCCTTGGTCGGAAAATCCTTTACCATCGAAAGCAGGAATAAATTATAATCCCGGAGGACAAAGAGGAGAGTCAAGATACAATGATTTTTATTTTTTCTCGTTAGTAACAGTAGTTTATAAATTAAGAACCGGAAGAAACGGTTTGCCTAAATTTTAATTATGGAATAATTATATTTTTATGATAAAAAAAACTACATACATATTACTATTACTTTTATTGCCGATATTTGTATCCGCTCAACGTTGGAGTAGGTATAAATATGAAGGCTATTATGGTATAGGTTTGACAAATTTTACGGGTGATGTTTCTGCACCTGTCAACACATCAAAGTTTGTTTGGGTAAATTTCTTTAATACAATAGGGTTTGCTGCCAATGCGGGATTAAGATATAATTTTGCCGACAGGCAATATGTTAGAGGTAATATATTTTTAGGACAACTTTATGCCGAAGATCCAATAGGAAATCCTAATTATTGGTATCGAGGAATAAAATTTTCTTCCTTTTTTACGGAGATTGCTGCAAAATATGAATTTATGATTTGGAAAGAAAAGAAGAAATCTACAGTTTACCGCATGTTGGGAGAAACCGGTTTTAAAAATTTTAGCATGCCCACATATTTATTTGTGGGGTTTGGTGCAACATTTAATGCAGGTAATTTTAGTAGAATTGTTGATGAAGGAACCTCAACAGAAAAAGAAGGTTATGTTAATTTTTGTCCTACAATACCATTTGGAATAGGATTCAAATACAGGTTAGGTAAATTAACTTACATTAATCTGGAAGCTGAATGGCATTTTACCATAACCGATGGGATAGACAATGCAAAAGGGAAAGACTCACCAATGTATGGAGAATGGTTTGACCAATATCAAACCATAACTTTTAATATTATTCATAAACTGCGTCAAAATAGAAACGGCATGCCTAAATTCAGGCGTAAATATTAATCATTGATATGCTTAACTTTTCTCGATTATTAAATCTTTTTTTGATAATAATATTTATCACGTTATTTAATTATAATACAAGTGCACAACGTAAAGACAGTGGTGAACTGGGAATATCGGCAGGTGGAACATTTTATTTAGGTGATATAAATAAAATTCCTTTTGCCGGAACTCGATTGTCTGCTGCTGCTTTTTATCGTCATAATATTAATCCTCGTTATTCATTAACAGGAACATTTACCTACGGAACTCTTTATGCCGATGATGCTAAATCAAAAAATGTTTTCCAGCAACAACGAAATAAATCCTTTAAAAGGTCATTTTATGAGCTTAGTGCGGTAACAGAGTTTAACTTTATTCCTTTTTTACCTTGCGATAAAAAATATTACTATACACCTTATGTTTTTGCAGGATTGGCTGTTGCATATTATCCCGACGGAAGTTCTATGTTTATAACGTCAATACCGTTTGGGATAGGATTTAAAAATACAATTAATAAAAATTGGGTATTTGGATTTTATGCAGGAATGAGAAAAACATTTACCGATAAACTTGATTTTACATATATTCCGCCAACGGAAAATGCACCTAAAAAACAAAAAGGATACGCAGGAAATGATGATTGGTACTCGGTTTTTGGAATTTCTTTGTCATATAAAATAAATTATCGTTTAAAATGTCCCGCATTTGACTAAATTTGCAAAAATTTTTAGTATGACTTTAAAAGATAAATTAATTAAAGAAGAACTTCCTAAGCATATAGCCATTATTATGGATGGTAACGGAAGGTGGGCTAAGAAAAAAGGAAATCGCAGAATCTTCGGGCATAAAAATGGAGTAAAAGGAGTAAGAGAAGCATCTGAAGCATGTGCCGAACTTGGCATTGATTATCTTACATTATATGCTTTTTCTACCGAAAATTGGAACAGACCACAAAAAGAAGTTAACGCTTTAATGGATCTTTTGGTTACCACAATAAATTCCGAAACTGATACACTAACTAAAAATAATATCCGTTTAAACACAATAGGGCAGTTATCGGATTTGCCTGAGCGAACTTATAACAAGTTAATGGAGGCTGTTGATAAAACAAAAAACAACACCGGATTAACATTAATTTTGGCTTTAAGTTACAGTTCAAAAACCGAAATATTAAATGCAGTAAAGAATATTGCCGGCGATTGTATAAATAAAAAATTAAAACCTGAAAATATTGATGAATCAATTTTTGAAAGCTATCTTTATACCGCAGGTATTCCTAATCCTGATTTACTTATCAGAACGAGCGGAGAATACAGGATAAGCAACTTTATGATGTGGCAGATAGCATACTCGGAACTTTATTTTACAGATGTTTTATGGCCTGATTTTACAAGGGAAAATTTATACGAAGCAATTATTGATTATCAAAAAAGAGAAAGACGGTTTGGAATGATTAGTGAACAAATTGAGAACAAACCGAAAAATTAATTTAATATTGAGAGAAAAATTAGAGGGATGAGGAAAATTTTTATTATTATAGTTTCAATTATTATTCAAGCAAACTTTTCATTAATAACAACTGCACAAACAAATTCCAAACTATCGAAGATTGATTATGCATCACCTAAGGAGTATGAAATTGGTGGAATTACTGTTTCGGGAGTTAAATATCTTGATAAAAATATTTTAATACATTTATCGGGATTGCAAGTAGGACAAAAAATAACCGTACCGGGTGATGAAATTACAAAAGCAGTAAAAAAACTTTGGAAACACGGGCTTTTTGGTGATGTTGAAATTAGTGCAACTAAAATTATCGGCGATAAAATATTTCTTGATATAGCACTAAAAGAGCGTCCGCGATTGTCTAAATTTACATTCGAAGGAGTATCAAAAGCCGAAGCCGACGATTTGAGAGATGAAATAAAACTTATTCGCGGTAGTCAGATTACCGATGATATTCTTAATGTCACAAAAAACAGAATCAGAAAATATTATATCAATAAAGGGTTTTATAATGCTGAAATTAATATTACTCAGGCTGAAGATACTCTTATGCCCAATATGGTTATTCTTACAATAACTATTGATAAAAAAACTAAAATAAAAATTAACGATATTTATTTTAAGGGTAATACCGTGTTTACCGATGCTCGACTTCGACGATTAATGAAAGATACCAAACGAAAAACATGGTATAACATATTTAAAGCATCAAAATATATTGAAAGTAACTTTGATGAAGATAAGAAAAAGATTATTGCAAAATATAATGAACTTGGTTATCGTGATGCTAAAATTATTGCCGACTCTGTTACAAAGCACGATGATAAAACACTTGATTTGTATATAACAATTTATGAAGGTGGAAAATATTATTTTAGAAATATTACTTGGGTAGGAAATACTAAATACCCGTCGGAATACCTTAATCATGTATTGAAAATTACAAAGGGTGACGTTTTCGATCAAGCTGT
>CAYQPP010000018.1:10395-13996 GCA_964419235.1 uncultured Bacteroidales bacterium | reverse complement strand
CCTGAAAAACTTGATGTAAAACCGATACCTAATCCTGCAAACGGAACAGTTGATATTGAGTATGTGGTTTCGGAAAAAGCATCTGACCAAATTGAACTCTCAGGAGGCTGGGGCGGAGGTTATGTTATTGGAACTCTTGGTTTAACATTTGGAAACTTTTCTATTCAAAATATTTTTAATATAGATTCTTACAAACCACTTCCTACGGGTGACGGACAAAAACTATCTATCAGAGCTCAAACCAACGGCAAGTGGTATCAGTCTTACAGTATGTCGTTTACAGAGCCTTGGCTCGGAGGGAAGAAACCTAACTCGCTTACAGTATCAATATTTCATTCAATTCGCGGAAATCAGAATAGTAGCTATTTGGACCGAAATTCACAATATTCGGGACAAAGTATGAAAGTTACAGGGGCATCCGTAGGCTTAGGACGACGTCTTACTTGGCCTGATAACTATTTTACTCTTTATAACGAATTGAGCTTTCAACAATATAAATTGAAAGACTATAATATGTATGGACATTTTGTTTTCCAAAACGGAACATCAAATAATATTAATTTTACAACTGTTTTCGGAAGAAACTCGGTTGACCAGCCTCTTTATCCGCGTAAAGGTGTAAATATTTCGTTGAGTTTATCTTTAACACCGCCATATTCACTGTTTAAAGAAAATGATTTTTGGAAATTAAGCGATAAAGAAAAAGAACAAATAGAGAATGATTATCCGGATAAATACTTGAGTAAAATAGCAGAACATGAAAATGCAATAAAATACAACTGGATTGAATATCATAAATGGAAATTTAAATCTGATTGGTACACTCAAATAGTAAATAAGTTAGTATTACGGACAAATATTGAGTTCGGTTATCTTGGTTATTACAGTAAAAATTTGGGATATTCGCCATTTGAAACATTCCAATTGGGAGGCGACGGAATGTCGGGATTCAATTATTATTACGGAACCGATATTATTCCTTTGCGAGGTTATGATAACGGAATGAACTCTAGAGGTTCGCTTACTGCAATTCCTCAGGCGAATGTTTATAATAAATATACATTAGAGGTAAGATATCCGCTTACTTTGAATCCGTCGGCAACAATTTATGCTATGGTTTTTGCCGAAGCAGGTAACTCATGGTATGATATTGATGAATTTAATCCTTTTGATGTTTATCGCTCTGCCGGAGTAGGTTTGCGTTTTTGGTTGCCTATGTTTGGATTGTTGGGAATTGATTGGGGATACGGATTCGATCCTGTATTCGGTAATCCGAATTCATCTGGTGGACATTTTGCTTTTACTATCGGACAACAGTTTTAATATTTGATAGTTATTTTTGAAGCACAAAGAAATATTTAAAAATTTTAAACATATGAGAGCTATAGCATTAATCATTACAGGACTTATAATCTCGGTATCGGTGTCGGCTCAAAAATTTGCTTATGTTGATACTGATTATATTTTAAAAAGTATTCCTACTTATGAATCGGCTCAAGAGCAATTGAAAATCATGTCGAACGATTGGCAAGCCGAAATA
This sequence comes from uncultured Bacteroidales bacterium, assembly GCA_964419235.1. GTDB lineage: Bacteria > Bacteroidota > Bacteroidia > Bacteroidales > SZUA-534 > GH45. The sequence goes on along the minus strand of CAYQPP010000018.1, from coordinate 12,456 downwards.
GAAGCACAATATGCCGAAATAGAAAAATTGTATAAAGAATTTCAAGCTGAGAAGGTTTTGCTTACCGAAGATATGAAAAAACAACGCGAAGAAGAAATTGTTCAAAAAGAAAAAGCGGTAAAAGAGTTACAAAAAAAATATTTTGGTCCCGAGGGGGAACTTTTTAGAAAACGAAAAGAACTGATTGAACCTATTCAAAACGATATTTTTAACGCTGTAAAAGAAATTGCATCCGATGGTAATTATGCTGTAATATTTGATGCAGCAGGAGGTATGAACTTTCTTTATAGTGACCCGAAATACGATAAAAGTGATATGGTTCTTGAAAAACTTGGTTTTAAAAATTAATTTTTATCTTTGTTGATAATAAAATATTAAAAATAAATTTAAAGTGAAGGATATGAAAAAGATTTTAACTATTGCACTTGTGTTTGTATTGGCATTGGCAAGTAACAATATTTTTGCTCAAAAGCAATATAAATTCGGGCATATTGATTCAAATCAATTATTGTCGATAATGCCTGAAAGAGCTGCAGCAAAAACTGAAATGGATAATTATGCAAAACAGTTGGAAAGTACTCTTACTCAAATGCAAAATGAATTTCAAAGAAAATATCAAGAGTATATGGCTTCTGCCGATTCTTTGTCACCGTTAATTAAGCAAACAAAAGAAGCTGAATTACAGGAGATGCAACAAAGAATGCAAACTTTTCAGCAAACAGCTCAACAAGATTTAAGCAAAAAAGAAAATGAACTTTTACAGCCGATTATTGATAAAGCACGTAAGGCTATTGATGATGTTGCTACCGAAGGTGGTTTTATTTATATTTTTGATACAAGTTCAGGTGTAGTATTGCACTACAGTAACGATAGTGAAGATATTTTACCTTTGGTTAAAACCAAATTGGGAATACAATAATATTTTTATTTAATAAAAAAATGCCTGAACAAATTTTGTTTGGGCATTTTTTGTATACTAAATAGTGTTAATTATTTTGCAATGAACAGCAGTGCTATCGGAATTTTTGATTCGGGAGTTGGTGGATTATCTGTTTGGCAAGAGGTGATAAAATTGCTTCCCAATGAAGATATAGTTTATTTTGCCGACAGTAAAAACTGCCCTTACGGCTCTAAATCGCACGATGAAATAATAGAACTTTCTATAAAAAATGTAGAGTTTCTTTTATCAAAAGGATGTAAAATTATTATTGTTGCTTGCAATACAGCAACAGCAGCAGCTATTGATATTTTACGAAAAAAATATACTGTTCCGTTTATAGGAATGGAACCCGCCGTAAAACCCGCTGCATTGAATACAAATACCGGTAAAATAGGGGTATTGGCTACAAAAGGAACTTTTGAAGGAAGACTTTTTAAAGAAACAAGTAAAAAATATGCCGAAAGGGTAAAAAAAATAATCCAAATTGGTGAAGGTTTGGTAGAACTTGTTGAGAAAGGACAATTTCAATCGGAAGAAGCCGGATTGTTGTTGCAAAAATATCTGTCACCTATGATAAATGCAGGTGTCGATCAAATAGTTTTAGGATGTACTCACTATCCGTTTTTTATTTCTTTTATTAAAAAACTTATTCCCGAAAATGTTCAAATAATTAATCCTGCACCGGCTGTTGCTAAACAAACGTTGTCGATTATTAAACAAAATAATTTGAAAAACTTAACTGACAATAAACCTGTGTATTCTTTTTACACCTCGGGTAAGCCCGATATTATTGCTAATATTATAAAAAATATTACAGGTTATAAATTTAATGTTGAAACAACAAAATTATAAAGTAACAACAAAACAACCTGTAAAATTATTGCTTATTTTAGCTTTATAATTGGCAGCATCTTGGCGAGATTTAAATATTCCCACTATTATTCTGTAAACTTTCTTACCATTATTGTCACCCACTTGAACAATAATATCCTTGTTTGTTTTGTTTTTAATTTCGTCACAACGTTTTATCAAATTAGCAGCTTCTTGGTAGCTTGCTACTTGTATTCCGTATCCGTTGGGGTATATTAATTCTGAGCGTATTTTATAATATTCTTTATCTG
>CAYQPP010000018.1:7027-10295 GCA_964419235.1 uncultured Bacteroidales bacterium | reverse complement strand
AATAGTATAATTATAACTTTACGAATTTACAATTTATAATTTACAATAAAAATGTTTTTAAAATGCCTTATTTAAATGAATAAAAAAACCGCTTTCTTTTTGCCTGTTTACAGAATATTCAAGTCTGAAAATCATATCGTAATATGCAACTAAATCAACACCTACACCTGCACTCGCTAAGAATGAATTTGGTAATTTATTCGATGGATTGGGCATTACATCATAAACATATCCTGCGTCAACAAAAGTATTTACAAACAAACTGTAATGAATTTTATTAAATTTTTCCCATCCCCAAAAGTCGATATGGTGAATTTGTATCGGAATAATTGCATATTTTAAAAATGCTCGTCCCGAAATATAACTTTGTCCGTCAATTACATAATATTCGTAAGCTCGTAAATAAGTTTTATATCCAAGTGCTCGCTCAACATAATACGGCTGTTTAAAGCTTGATGATACTTTACCTTTGCCACCCATTCCGCCATACCAGCGGTTTACAAAATTTTTATAATAGTATGCTTCTGATTGTAATTCGGTAATACCTCGCATACCGTCGGGCAAAATATCTAATCCTTTCTGAAACACTGACAACTCAATGTTATATCCGGTTAACGGATAATATTTATAATTACGTTTGTCGAGTTTAAATGAATAGCCGAGTGTGAAATACTGTAAAATATTACTGTTTGCATTATTGCCGAAATAATTGGTATTCAGCCCTATAATTGTATCATTAACATTTGCGTAATCGTATTGAAGAATAAAGTTATTTCGTATAAAATATTTATTTCTAAATCGGTAAATAACCTTTGCTCTGTGCGATTTATATACGTAAGAATTATCGTCTCTGTAAAAAATTTGTTTATCAAAAGCCGTCATATAATGAATTTCGTGTTGGCGAAATCTGTTGTATTCCAAATATAATCCGTGTTTGTGCGAATTGCCGAGATACGGTATCTCATAGGCAATTTGGAATTGTTGTTTGTAACCGAATCTGAATTTTAACTTTACGGTTTCGCCCATTCCTCTGAAATTATATTTTACAAGCATAAGCCCGTAATTAATTCTGTTCCATTGTTTATTGTGAAAATATGCACTTAAATTTCGGTCGGCTTGCTCTAAAATCAGATAAGGGAAAAGATACCAACGCTCTTCGAGCAAAATATAAATATTTATGTGCGTTGAATCATCGTTAACGGTATTTATGGTTATATAATTAAATAGTGAAGTGTTTGTTAAGTTATCTTTTGATTTTATAATTAGTTTATTAAGTTGTTTTTCGGTTAAGGTATCGTTTTTGTGAAACATCAGTTCACGTTTGATAATTTTATCTTTTGTTTTTTTATTTCCTGCAATAACTATCTTGTTAATAATGATGTTGGTATTGGAATCGGACAGGGTAAAGATATTTTGTGAAAAAGATGTGTTGCTTATCAATATCAACAATAGTAAAACTGTTGATTTATAAATATTTAAATTTGAAAGATATGTTTTGTTTATTGATTTATACATTTAAGTGAATTGTCGCCGGTTTTTGGTTAAATATTTAAATATTTCAAAAAAGAGTCAAACCGGTCTTTTAAAATAGCATCAAGTTCACTGTTTTCAGAATATGTTGAAATTATTTTATAACTGTATCTTTCAAATGTTTTAATTACAGATGCAATATCAGTTTTATTAACTTTTAGTGCTATCTCAATACCTTCGGCGGGTTTTACTGTTCGCACATACATACTTAATATTTTAGTATCGTTGCTTTCAACTATCTGAGCAATTTCACTCAAAGAGTAATCATTTATTTTTACTTCGAGCACAATAATTCCACCCGGACTTTCACAGCTCATCAAATGTGCAAATTCCATTGCCAAATCGGTAATTGTAATTAATCCCAAATAGTTTTCATTTTCATCAAGCACAGGAATAGCAGTAAGTTTTAGTTTAGATGCGAGTTCAACTACTTCGAAAATATGTTGATTATTTTTAACAAATGGGCGTTCAAGCGAAAGGTTGTGTTCCAAAACGGGAATTTCAGGTTTGTTCATATCAAAAATATCAACTTCCGAAATAAGTCCGATATATTCGTCATTATCTACTATCGGCAGATGCGATATTTTAAAAACATCCATCCAATTTAACGCTTCCGCCGCTTTGTCGTCTTTATGCACGGCGGGAACAACTTCCGATAACAGTTCCGATGCAATCATTATTTTTAATTTACATTTGTTCGATAAAATTATATAATTTTAAGCATTATTACACATTTGTTTTGATAAAATCAGCATTTATAAAGATTAATCTGAAATGTTCGGGTGTTGATTATTTAATATTTGTATGGCAAAATTGTATTTTAAAAAATCGGGTAGCGGACAGCCGTTGATAATACTTCACGGACTTTACGGTTCGTCGGACAATTGGTTTGCAGTAGCAAAATCTTTGTCGCAAAAATTTTGCGTATATGCTTTGGATATGCGTAATCACGGACGTTCACCGCATTTGCCCGAGCATAATTACAATGTAATGAGTGAAGATTTATACGAATTTATTACAGATAATAATATTGCTGATGCCGTATTTTTGGGACATTCAATGGGAGGTAAAGCAGCCATGCATTTTGCCGTAAGGCATCCTGAATTTATAAAAAAACTTATTGTTGTTGATATTAGTCCGCGAACCTACGATTTGTCAGAAAAAGATAATCAGCTAATGAATCATATTGATATTTTAAATGCTTTTGAGTCGGTAAATTTGGATAAAATAACCGATAGGAGAGAGGTGGATGAGATATGGAAAGAAAAAATTGAACCGCCGCTTTTAAGGCAGTCGCTGTTAAAAAATATTAAACGCAACAGCGACAACACATTTTCGTGGAGGCTTAATATTGTAGTTTTAAAAAATAATTTACCTGAAATGCTGAAAGGCATTGAAGAGTATGCCGATAAATTACAAAGGTTTGATAAGCCCGTATTATTTATAAAAGCTGAAAATTCAGGTTATATAAAAAATGAGGATATTGTTTTAATAAAAAGAATATTTAAAACTGCCGATGTTGTTACGGTAAAAGGAGCAAGCCATTGGATACATGCCGAAAAACCTGATGAACTTATTGATATTGTGAATAAGTTTTGTTCTGAATAATGCTGCTTAACAACTTGATATGCTGATTTTTATTTTGTAAATTAAGCTGTTTTTTATAAATTAATCTAAAATAAATATAACCATAACCATGAACCATTATTTTAAATACACATTTTTTTTATTGGCAGTG
>CAYQPP010000018.1:0-6927 GCA_964419235.1 uncultured Bacteroidales bacterium | reverse complement strand
TTTTTGTTATCCGAAAATATAACTTGGAACATTTTAAATTTACTTTTAATTTTACCGCAACCACTGATACTGTTATTGTTTTTGATGAGAATATGCAATAACATAATAAACATTAATTTATACTTAACTGAAAAATACCTCTAAACAATTATAAAACATGTAATTATGAAAAAAATTTATACATTTTTAATTCTTACTGTAATGGGATTAAACCTTAGTGCTAATCCAGTAGCTATGCCGACAGTTGAAATTTCAGAATTATATTTTGATACCGCTTTAGGTTGGCAAATAGAACTTGTATATTTATATGCAGATCAAGAAAATATGCCCATTGACAGTATTTTTATTTGCTCGTCAAGCGGAATGTCAAAAATTAAAAACTTTACGATTAACGGAGAATCAGGCTTTATTGTTATTACAAAAGATTCTTTGGAAAACCAAATAGAAATAAATCAAACAGGTGATTCGCTGACTGTTATTTCATATGTTAATATATTTGAATCTGAATCATCACAATATATGCTTATTTTTGGTAATTATGCCAACTCTGTAATCTCAGCACCTCGAAACGGACAATCAATAGCAAGATTAGATTATTTTTATAGTAAAGATAAAACTCCCACAATAGGCTATGAAAATAATTATGAAGGTATGTTAGGAACAATTAAAGGTTTTGTATATGATAAAAATTCAGATCCTGTTTCAAACGAAGAGTTTATGATATATAATAATTTTCCTTTTACTACTTCTGAAAATGGAGAATACTCTGCAAATGTTTTTTCAAAACCAACAAGTATTAATAACATTTATTATTTAAAAAACGGGGCATTTAAAAAATATATTTCCATTACAAACTTAAGTTATATAATGGAACCCGACTCTATTATAAATATAAATATTTATCTTATTGATTCTCTAAATAGGATTGGCAGTGATGTTAAAAACGAAGATTTTGTAAAAATTTATCCGAATCCTGTTTTATTAAAAGATAAAATAAATGTTAATGTTGATTTGCCTGTTATTACTTCAAATGTTACAGTTGAACTGAGGGATATAAGCGGAAAATTAATTAACAAAAAGAGCATTACTCAATCGGAAGCAGGAGTAGATTCTCCTGATAAAGCAGGCATTTATATTATTAGTGTTCTATTAGATAATAAAATTATTGTTTCAAAGAAAATTTTTGTAAAAAATGAGTAGGCTAATTTTATTGGCATTTATAATTATGCCGTTTCTATTGCCGGCTCAAAATAAAATAAATTTCATTAACGAAAAAATTGATTTTTCGATTGATAATAAATATTTTATCGTAAACGGAATATACTGTTTTTATAATAATTCCGATAAAGAGATACGGCAAACTATTTTGTTTCCGTTTTCAGAAACAGCCGATTCATTGCAAATTAAAAGAGTTTATAATTTAACTTATCTTAAAAATATATTTTACAAAAGGTTAAATAATAATAGCATAATATTTAAAGTTGTGGTTTTACCTAAAAGAACTGTTGATGTTAATATTGCATATTCACAAAAAACCGATAAAGAGAACACTTATATTTTAAAATCGACTCAAACATGGGGTAAGCCTTTACAAAAGGCTGAGTATTCTTTATCGGTTGATAATTCTGTAGTTATTGACAGTTTATCGGTAAAACCTGATTCTCTATCAAACAGTATTTATTATTGGAGTAAAACAAATTTCTATCCGAATAAAGATTTTACCGTATGGATTAAATAAAAATAATGAATTAAAAATATTTATTCGCTTTTAATAACTTCATCAATAAAATCAAGAATTTCATCTTTGCCGGTTTTGTTAACCGACGATGTTATAAATGTGGCAGGAAGTTCTTCCCAGTGTTTAAGCAATTCGGCTTTGTAAGAGGCAATATTGCTTGCCAGTTTGTTTTTGGTAAGTTTGTCGCTTTTGGTAAAAACAATGGCAAAGGGAATCATTTTTTTTCCAACCCAATTAATAAATTCAATATCAACTTTTTGCGGTTCCAGTCGCGAATCAACCAAAATAAAAAGGCAATATAAATTTTCACGATTAATCAGGTAGTCGCGAATAAACTTTTGCCACTGTCCGCGTTGTTTTTTCGATACCTTTGCATAGCCGTATCCGGGCAGGTCAACCAAATACCAATTATCGTTAATTATAAAATGGTTTATCAGTTGAGTTTTTCCGGGTTGTCCCGATACCTTTGCCAGCTTACTGTGGTTAGTAAGCATGTTAATAAGCGACGACTTACCCACATTAGAACGCCCGATAAATGCAAATTCGGGCATATTCGGTGCGGGACATTTTTTATAATCGGTATTGCTTATTACAAATTTTGCCGTTTTTATTTGCATAAATATTTTTTGTTTATTAATATTTTTCAAGGCGACCAATCTTTCCGCCCAATTGTGTTTTACGTTTAATTCTTTTTGGTTGTTTTACAAATTTAAAACTTGCACCGTATCTTGCCGTAACATCGAGAAAATCGGTAACATCAACTTCGGCTGTTCCACCGTTTAGCACGGCAATTGTAGTTTTGTTTGTCATTTGTGTTGACCTGAAATCGCCACCCGTTGCGGTTCTTAAATTCAAATAATTGTTTTTGCCCCGTAATCTTACAAAAGCATCTTTATTTACCTTTACAAATGCCGAATCGGTATTTATCAGTAAATCGAGTTCACTGCCCGACTTTGCCTTAATTAGTAAAGTTACGGTATTTATGCTTCCGCGATTATACAGTTTGCATCCTCCGCCCGATTCAATTGACAATAGTTTTTTAAACTTAACGGTAATTGAAACCTTATTTACGGAAGTAAAACCCGACAGTAATTTTATTTTTAAAATACTGTCCTCAATATTGTAGCTAACTTTGCTGATATCAAAGTCGCCCGATTTTATAAAAATAGAATCGGCATTACTTTTTTCTAAGCGAAGATTGATTTTGCCGAAAACTTCAATTTTTGAGAAATTTTGCAAATTCTCATTTATTTGCGATTTTGAATAAACAGCAAATAATAATAAAATAATAACACTAAGTACTTTTTTTATGGTCATTTTAAAAAAAAATTATTTTGCAAAAATAGTTTATATTTTATTCTTACAATCATTTTTAATACTTTTGTTTCGAGGGTATAAATTAAACGGGAATTTAATTTAAGTATTGTTTTATTTTCTTGTTTAAAAATTTTAAGAATGGAACAAGAATGATAAAAATAAATTATAAACAGATGAAACAAGCATGATAAAAATAATTATTAACACACACGACAATGATTATTTTTCATCAGGCGGTTCCATCTGACAACTAAAAAATAAATTATAAACAGATGAAATATATAACACTATTAGCCGCAATTTTAATAATAACAAATGTTACAGCACAAAATAAGGTTGAAATAACAGAGATGCAGTGGGGAACCGACTACAAGATACATATTACATTTTCAAACGATTCTTCAACAATTCACGACGTAAAAGCTTTGTATCACTCGCAAGATGAAGGTGAAAACAGCAATCAAATTACTTACTATCCCGTGTATTTAGATCCTACTTTTGTAAATAGTCTGAAAGATAAAAAAATAGATACAACCAAAATATCGGAAGTTAAATCGGGAGATGATTATAAAACTTTGTGGGGAGCTATTCATCCTGTGTTGGGAGGTGGATTTATTCATTTTATCAATAGTTTGATTTATACCGTTGAGTCGGGTAATCTCGACTTGAAAGCTCCATTGATGAAACGCCCCGAAACCGATTGGAAACCAAGTCCAATAACTGAAAGTTACAAGCGAACAAAAAAATGGAAATATTATATTCCCGATAATCAAAAACTTGCTCATAAAGAGTATAAAATTCAAGAAAAAAACAATGAATTGGGTGATATTAAATTGCTGCCCGAATATTTTATTACTCTGTTTTTAACTACCGATGATAAAAAATATGAGCAATTTGTTAAAAATAATGAGATTAATAAAGTAGCCATTATAAATGTAATGCGGTTGATGCTTGGTTCAAGATATTTGGGAAAAGAACAAATTGCATTTGTAAAAGGAGCTGTAATTAAGGCTGTTATGAAATACAACATGAATAATTTGCCGTCAATAATTATTTTTGATAATTATAATGCTGCTGTTGCCATGACGTTAGACAGCGAAGGTTACAATATTGAGAAAGTTGTATTTCACGATTCACAAAACATTTCCGATAAAGAAAAACAGGAGCGTTTTAATAAAATGCAGGCGGTAATCAGGCAAATTAACGAAGCCAATAAAAAGGTATTTGAAAAGAGTTTAAAAAATTATTACAAAAGGTAACATTAATTATTTACTGATGGTTTAGCAATGTCAACGGTAAGATTATCGGTATCGGCTAAAAGTTTAAACTTCATATAAAGTTTGCAAATTGTGATAACATCGCGTTGGCAATATTCGGCAATCTTTTCCAAATTGTTTTCTTGCCAGTAAACACTGTTTACTTGACTGCCGTCTATTTGCTCTTTGGGCGAAGGAATATTAAAAAGAGCGGCAAGTAAATCAAGTGATGTGTAATGCTTATAATCACCGAATTTCCACATTTCAAGAGTGTCGATATGTTTTATTTCCCACGATTTTTTACCCGACAAGTCTAAAACAACAGGCAGTTTAATCCCGTGTATCAGCATTCGGCGGGCGATATACGGAAAATCAAACTCTTTGCCGTTGTGGGCACACAGTAAATGTCTGTTTGTGTTAAAATGAGTGTTTAGCAAATCGGCAAAACTCAGTAAAATATTTTTTTCATTGTGTCCGTAAAACGATTTTAATCTGAATATTTTTTTTTCGTTTTTCTCCTCAACAACATAACCTGCCGATATGCAAACTATTTTGCCGAATTCAGCCCATATTGCCGCTTTTTCATATAGTTGTTCCGCGGTTTTATTCTCTTTTTCAATTTGCCACCGCATCTTTTTTGCCCACAAATCTTTAAAACGCTCGTCCAATTTGTTGTATTCGGGAGCTGCCGATACTGTTTCAATATCAATAAAAAGAATATATTTTAAATTTGCTTGTTCGCTCATTTTTATAAATATACAGTTACAAATTACTCTTAATAATTGCTGTTAAAATATCAACACCAACTTTATTGTGTCCCCCTTGCGGGATAATAATATCGGCATAGCGTTTCGACGGTTCAATAAATTGCAAGTGCATCGGTTTAACCGATTTTTCATATCTTTCCAACACCACATCAACCGTTCTGCCCCGCTCAACAATATCCCTGCTTATAACTCGCATTAGTCTGTCATCGGCATCAGCCGACACAAACACTTTAATATCGAATAAATTTCGCAATTTTTCATTACTTAAAATAAGTATTCCTTCAACAATAATAACCTTGCGGGGAAGTATAGTGTTAGTTTCTTCGGAGCGTGTGCAGGTAAGGTAACTGTAAACAGGTTCTTTCACCGGCTGATTGTTTTTCAGCATTTCAACATGTTGTGCAAGTAAATCAAACTCAATGGCGTCGGGGTGGTCAAAGTTTATTTTTTGTCTCTCTTCAAGTGGCAAGTGGCTGTTATCTTTATAGTATGAGTCTTGCGACACAATGGCAACCTCGTTTTCGGGTAAGCTGCTTATAACTTTTTTCACCACTGTTGTTTTTCCCGAACCTGTTCCTCCGGCAATACCGATTACTAACATAGTAAAAACTGTTTAAAATTATATTACAATTTTACTAAATAAATTTATGTTTTACTACTTTTACAAAAGTTAACATTTGTAAAAACAATAATATGCTGTATCCGTTAAAATTTACACCGATAATAAAAGAAAAAATTTGGGGCGGTAAACGATTGAATACCGTGTTGAATAAAGATTTGCAAAAAACTGATAAGGTAGGCGAAAGTTGGGAAATATCTGCTGTAGAAGGCAGTTTATCTATTGTTGAAAACGGTTTTTTGCAAGGAAACGATATTCAGGAGCTTATTGAAATTTATATGGGTGACCTTGTGGGCGATAAGGTTTACGATAAATTCGGAACGGAATTTCCGTTGCTTATTAAATTTATTGATGCCAACGATTACCTGTCGGTTCAAGTGCATCCCGACGACCTTACCGCTCTTAAACGACACAATTCATACGGCAAAACCGAAATGTGGTATATTGTTGATGCAGAAAAAGAAGCCGAACTTATCCTCGGATTTAATAAAGAAATTGATAAAAATGAATTTGTAAACAGTCTGAAATCAAAAACTTTGCGTGATATACTGCATTACGAGAAGGTGAAAAACGGTGATGTGTATTTTATTCCGTCGGGGCGTTTACACGGAATTGGTGCGGGTATTCTTTTGGCGGAGATACAACAAACATCAGATGTTACCTATCGCGTTTACGACTGGGACAGAGTTGACAGTAACGGTAAACCGAGAGATTTGCACATTGATATGGCTGTTGATGTTATTGATTATAAATATCATAAAAAATATAAAACCGAATACCAACAGGAAAACAATAAAAGCTCAAAAATTTTAAGTTGCGATTATTTTACAACTAATATTATAAGTATCAATAAAGAGATAGAACGCGATTATAATGCTCTTGACAGTTTTGTTATTTATATGGCTGTTGACGGTGATACTTACGTGGAATTTTCGGAAAACGAGCAGCCTGTAACTTTAAAAAAAGGTGAAACCTTATTACTTCCCGCCGTATTAAAGCAAATTTTTATAAAACCTGTTGCTTCTGCATCAAAGTTGCTTGAAATTTATATTGAGTAGATACTCTTTTTTAGGTTCTACTGTTATTTTAATGGATAACTTAAAATACTTAGGATTTATTTTTTAAATGAATAAAAATATTAAAATACTATAACAAAGATAATTATTAAACCTTCTAGGTTTTTAAAACCTGGAAGGTTTGGATATTTAGCTTTTAATTGTCCACTAAATT
>CAYQPP010000017.1:0-23524 GCA_964419235.1 uncultured Bacteroidales bacterium | reverse complement strand
ATAGCCATTTTGTTATACTCACCCTGATGAATCAGGGTGTTAATCTCATACTTTTATTATCAATCATAACTATATGGGCAATTCCAAATATTGTATTAATCTAAAAAATATAAACTTATGAAAAAAATTATTAGAATTAGCACACTATTAATTATAGTATCAATTTTTTTTAACAAAAGCAGCAATGCACAATATACAACAAAAAAGGTGCGAAACGTCCATCAGGCATATACCGACAGCTTAAAAAGCTTAGAATATGACTATGTTTTTCCGATACTTGGGCAAGGGGCTTATAGCGAAGGTTTTGACATACCTTATCCAATGGGTATTATGGGCAACTATTTTTGGGCCGACCAAGGAATACTAATCAATAATTTGCAATTAGGCTATAAAAACGCCTATAACCTTGACAATAGTTTTGACTTAAGGCCTATTATTGATGAAAATGGAAAAGAGATACTAAAATTTGGCGAAAACAGGAATGTTTCATACTCAATGAATGTGAGACCCGATATCTGGCTATTCCCATTTTTAAATGTTTATGGTATTTTTGGATATGGGCATTCATCAACCGAAGTTAACATAACAGGGCTTGGAGATTTTAAATTTAGCAGCCCTTTAACCTCAATTGTAGAACAAAATATAAAAACATCGGGGGTAGGCATACTCGGAGCCGGAGGTGTCGGCCCTGTATGGATTTCGGTAGATGCAAATTTTACATGGAATAAACCCGACTTGTTAGATAAAGCAACAATGGCTACCGTTGTTGGACTTAGAATAGGACATGCTTTTGTATCAAAGAAAAAACCCTATCAAAACATTGCCCTTTGGGTTGGAACCATGAGAATAAAAATGCAATCGGAAACCCTTGGCGAAGTACGCATGAGGGACGCTTTACCCCAAGAGGTATGGGACAACAAAGATGCCACAGTTACCGAATATTGGGATTGGTATAATAATGAAGCAAGTATAGGTCAAAAAATTGTTGCTGATAAAACCTTAACACCAATAATCAATGAATTAGATAATAGGCAAGGCGAATCAAAAGTACAATACGGTATTGATAAACAAGTTGCCCAAATGTGGAATATGTTGGTGGGCGCACAATTTCAATTTAACAAACATTGGCAACTACGTTTTGAAACAGGGATATTAGGCGATAGAAAATCGTTTTTAGCATCAATTAATTATCGTATTTTAGGTTTTAAGAAAAATAAATAAATTTGTGGTAATACAAAATTTACAATTAAAACATGAGAAACAATAGGAACATAAAAATCACAAAACTTGCGGCAAAAAAGTTTAACCTGCTGTTTTTTATAATAATTATTGTTAGTAACATATTACAAGCCCAACCCCGCAATTACTGGTCAACAAGTTTTAACAGTGAGGCATCGTTGCTTGCAGGTGCAGTTGTTGGCGGCAATTCCGATATTACATCAATTTATTATAACCCTGCCGGTATTTCCGAAATTGAAGATCAAAAATTTGCCCTTAATGCCAACCTGTTTAACTTGTCGTTAACAACTTACAAAAACGCTTTGGGCACCGACTTACATTCAGATTATTTGGGCTTTACTGTTCAGCCACGATTTATTTCATACATATTTAAGTTAAAAAAAGCCGATAAGCTAACATGGCAATTTGCCATTTTTAACCGAAACAATAACCGCATAGCTGTTTATGACCAAATTGAAAAACCTGTAAATATTATACACCCCGCCATTAACGAAAACTACACAGGCAACTTCGATTTTACAAATGAATATGACGATTCGTGGGGAGGGATTGGAACAGCATACAAAATAAGCGATAACTTTATTGTTGGCGGCAGCGTATTGTTCAGCATTAAAAGTTTAACATACATGAACCTTATAAACATTAATATTAGCCCAATAACAGAAACCCTGCCAGACACAATAAATTTATATAGCGCTTACTCATCAAACTACGATAAAGTTGTTATGTACGATGTTAGGGCCACCGGAAAAATTGGCGTGCGCTATAAACTCGATAGGCTTAGCTTTGGGTTAAACCTTAGTTTACCATCGGTAAGAATAATGGGAAACTCCGATGTAAAAAGAACCATATCAAATACAGGTATTTATGATGATGGCATAAGAATTGAAGATAACTATTCAAACGAATCAGCGGTATATCTAAAATCGGGGTTTAAAGAGCCTGTATCGCTATCTTTCGGCATTGTTTATAAAGACTTGTCGGGCAATAACAGCTACTACTTTACAACCGAATACTTTCATAAAATAGACACCTACAAAGCAATAGACGGTACGGCCGTTATTGATGATGAATATGTACCGGGTTCTGATTTTATATCGTACAAACTCGGTGCAAAATCTATAATTAATTTTGCCGCAGGTTGGCAGTTCCACACATCCGAAAAATTTGAGGTGCTATTGGGTTTCAGAACAAACTTTGACCCCTATTATGTGTCAAATAGTGAACAATATCAAGGCTTAAATGAATTTATGAACCCATCATCCAATTATTATCATTTTACGGGAGGTTCAAAATTTAACTACAAAAAACTATCGGTAATTGCCGGTATTGAGTATATATTAGGCGTAAACAAAGGGCTAACCGAATTTGTTAATTTTTCTGAACCCGAAATTGGAGCCGATGATAACTTAGCCTTGGCAGGGAAAAAAAATAACGATATGACCTATGTGTATAATGCAGTTGGGCTATACTTTGGGTTTACTTTTGGGTTTTAACTCTTTCATACTTGTATGGCTAAGTTTCACAAAAAACCACATTAAAAACAGGGTATTGCCATGCCCTCACTTTGCTGATTTAAATAGTATTTTGCAGTGTTTTTATTTTTTCCTGTTGTCGGTTTTTACTTTAACCTCTTTATCGTTTTTAAATGTAGCTTCGTAAATAACCTCTCCCTTAATTTTGAGGTATTTAACCACCCCGTTTTTTTTGCCTTCCTTATAATGCATTTCGCTTTTTAAAGGCCCCTCTTTGTACCATGTTTGCCATAGCCCGTCTTCAATGCCGTTTTTATACTCCTCAACCCTTAACAGTTTGTTATATTTGTCAAAGTATTGCCATTTGCCGTGTTTTAAACCATTTACATAGTTGCCTTGCATTATTTTTGTACCGTTTGGGCGCCATGTTGAATATGCCCCGTTTAGCACACCATTCAAGTAATTTTCGTCTAACCTAAGCTGATTGTTTGAATACCAATATTTTGCATTGCCGTTTTTCAGGTTGTTTTTATATGATAATATATAATCTTTGTCGCCGTTCTCAAACCATGCATGCCAAGTGCTGTCCATTAAGCCATTATTAAAATAGCCGGTTAATTCCAACTGCCCGTTTTCGTACCAACGCTGCCAAAATCCGTTTTCTTTCCCATCAATAAAATCGCCTTCATGAAATTTTTGTTTGTTTTCAAAATAGATAACCCAATGCCCGCTGCGCAAACTGTTTTTATAGTCGCCCTCTTTCCAAATTTCGCCATTGGCATACCAATAAACCCAATGCCCTTCCATTTTGTTGTTTTTGTAATGACCCTCGTTTCCTTTATGCCCGTCGGTTCGCCAATATGTCCACAAGCCCTCTTGAATGTCGTTAACAAATTCGCCTTCAATATCTTTTTTTCCGTTCTCATTCCACCATACGGCTTTGCCTGTTTTTTTATTGTCAACAAAACTAATTTTGCTTGCCATTTCGCCATTAGTGAACCAATCAATCTGCATTCCGTTTTTAACCCCTTTTTTATATGGAACCTGCAATTTCATTTTACCGTCATGATACCAATAATTCCAGATACTATCCTTTTTTTCATCTACAATAAGCCCCTCCATCTCCTTTTGCCCATTTTGGTAGTACCTTACATTTAACCCGTTTTCGTAGTTAATCACACTTAATATATTCCCCTCTCGGTAATACGACAGCCACTTCCCTATTTCTGTGCCGTTTTTATAGTTGCCCGACGACATCATTTGCCCATTAATGTAATAACGTTCCCATTTCCCGTTGGGCAGCCCGTTTTTATATGCCCCTGTCTCTTTAATATTCCCGTTCTGATAAAAAGAGGTGTAAACGCCTTCGCCATTGTCAATAAGCTGTTTGCCGTTTTTATCCCAAAAAGCCATCAAAAAAACCGAATCGCCTTTGTACTTTTCTTTTTTAACCAGTTGCCCTTTTCCATTGTATTTTATCCAAATACTATCCTTTTTGCCCTGTTTGTAGTATCCTGTTATTCGAGGTTTGCCATTTGTGTAGTTCTCAAAATAGTACCCATGCAGAATCCCTGATTTAAACGAACCTTGGTTTTCAATGCTCCCATCTCTAAAAAAATAGGTTAGTTTACCATTTATCACCCCGTTTTTAAACTCAGTTTCCTGAAGTTTTATGCCGGTGCTGTCATAATAAACCCAAAGCCCTGTCTCTTGCCCGTTATTAAACGCTCCTGTACTTGCCAGTTGTCCATTTTTATAAAAAGTCTCTATCTTTTTTTGCCCCCAACCTTGTTGAAAAAGCACTACAAAAAATATTATTAGTATTAGTTTCATGTTTTTGAATATTTATAAAGCAAACCTACATGAATTTAATAAAGTGCCAAAATTTTATGCTGATTGATTATCTGTTTTTACATAACTTTTTGCAAAAAAAATAATTTGCATTTTTATTTCTGCCATTTAAAAATTATTGCATATATTTGCATCCGCAAAAATGGTGGATGTAGTTCAGTTGGTTAGAACGCTGGATTGTGGTTCCAGAGGTCGCCGGTTCAAATCCGGTCTTCCACCCAAAAAGCCCCGTAATTATTCGGGGCTTTTTTGTTTCTGTTATTTGTTCTTTTGTTAGAGCAATAATTAAATATTAAAATTCATAATGCCGTTGGTCTTTGGGTATCGATTCTACTTCGGCAATATTCAACTCCATCTGCCGAAGGCATTTATGTAATAGGGTGATATTTGGAATATTACCAAAAAAAATATCGTCTAAATCATATTTATCCAGTTCTTTTATTTCATTAATTAACTCTTTGGCATTTTTTATATATTCTTCTTCATTTTTACAAGAAGATGCCATAACTCCAAATTGAAGCGTTAAATCATGATTGAATTTTTCGGCTTCAATTATTACCGCCTGATAGGTTTCGTTTGATAAATCGTCGGTGTCCATAATTAACTTTCAAGTATAGGTTTTAAAATATCGGGACTTTTCTCCTTAAACATACCCATGCGTTTTACCACCTCGTTGTTGGGGTCAGACCATGTTTGGTGTAGTTGCTCTATTGTATTTTCTTTTTCGGTTTCGCCCAATGGCTCAAACTCCCTGCCTTGCATTACTTTATTTATATCCCGCTCTACAAACTCTAATACATCAATACCTCGCTCTTTCATGTGGTCGGGGAAGTAGAGGTTGAAAATTAGGGCATTAATAATAGTTTCAAGCATAACAGCATATTCACTTTCTATAGTTTTTGCATGAATAATAGCATCAACAATTGTAGATAATAAAGATTGTATTTTATCAGATGGCTTATAAATAGGTATTTCAAGAATTGGACCTTTATCAACTTGATACGCTGCACCTTGCATTTTGCCTTTGTGTTTTAACCAAAAAGCAATTAATGATGAGTTTAATAATGCAGTTAAGTATTTTTGATTTATTCTATTTGACTTTATCACAAAATAGGTTTGTGATACGTAACAATCAAAATCTGTAAAAGTAAAAATAGGTTTATTTGGACATTTTCTCTGTGAAATTATCTTTTCTCCTTGGAAAAAGTCCTCTTTTCTTGCCCTATGCAAACCATAAGGCTTATTATCTGAAGTAATTACATCTTTAAACTTATCCAAATGATTTTTTAAATTAGGATATTTATTCATAGAATCAGGTGTATTAAATTCTGATCCCGTATAAATTACCCATAATTTATTTTCTTGATTTCCATAATATCTAAACAACTCATTTGAATTATAAAAAGGTTTGATTAATTCTAATTCATTTTGCTGTAGATTAAGGTTTCCTTTTTCAAAATCAGTTAGATTGAAAATACCAGAGCCTTTGGGAATTGTGCCATTTAATTTCTCCTCACCTTTTTTATTTAAAAAATCTTGGTGTACATCTATACCTGTAGCAACTTCTTTGGTTTTATCTAACTCAAAATTTCTTTTAGAAAATATTAGGTCCAAAACCACATCATTATCACTTTTTACAAAAGATATTCGCTTATCAATTAAATTATTTGGTATAAATTCAAGGCTATAATATTCATGGGAACCTTCTTTAAATAGAAGTTTTTCAGCATCCTCTTGTGACGATTTTTCTTTACTTATTCTACGGAAATCTATATAGTATTTTTCTTTTATTTCCTTTTCTAATAAATAAACCATTGTTTGTATTGAAGCACTTTCAAAAATCATAAAATCCTTAAAATCAAGGAATTGTTTTATTACTGTATTTTGTAATACTTTGTTCCTAAATTTAGATGCACCTTCATTCGTTACCCAATTGTTTGTTGCAATAAACGTTGTATTACCATTTTTCTTTAAAAGATCAATAGATTTACATCCAAATAAATACCATAAATCCATTTTACCCTGATAGCACTCAGAATTTCTTACCCCATCAAAAGCACTTCTGTCAGTATATTCTTTAATGTATGGCGGATTCCCAATTACCACATCAAATCCGTTTTTAATATCAAACATCCATTCGGGGTCAAAAAATGGAGAAGATGCGTTTTGATCGTAGGGGTCCCATGTTGCCAGTTTTTCAGCATCATCCAATGGTAGTCCCTGATTTTTTAAAATATTGGCAATTTTGTTGCGAAGCACTTCGTCTTTTTGGCGGTATTTAAGTTTGGTGTCTTTGGTGCGGGCATTAAATAGTTTGTGGCGTATTTGTTTTAGTTCGGTTTCCAACTGCTTAACTTCATCAATATAAAATAATGAATTTTCTTTTTGTATGCCAATAAGTGTGTTTGCGGTAACAAATTTAGTTTCAAGGTTTGGCAGTGGGCGTATCCCAAAATTATCTACATCGGGGTTTACTTTTTGGTCAACTACCAACGAGATAAAAAACCTAAGTTTAGATATTTGTGTAGCAATCGGCTGAATATCTACACCATAAATACAATTTTCAATCAGGTAGAGTTTACGTGCAAAATCGGGGTCGTTTACCCTTTGGTCAAAAGCATTGTTTATTTCAATGAGTTTTTGTTCGCGTTCCTGTTTGTCTTCTATACCATAGGCTTCTTCGGTTTCCGCCATTGCTTTTTCCAATTGCACTTTTTTCCATAGTTCATTATTGGGGTCGAGTTTTTGCAACAGATGCACCATTTTTTGCAATACTCCCATAGGAAAAGCACCAGAACCCACGGCAGGATCAAGTATTTTGGCATTATCCAAAGCACGGATAATTTGTTTTGTAGTTTCAGGCTTGTCTGAATAGGGGTTTCCCGGGTCGAAAGACATTAATTCATGTAGGTCCTTATCCAACTTTTGTTCATCTTCGTCAGTTTCTTTTATTGCATTTTTCAGATATGCAATAAGGCTTTCGTCCACCATATAATTTACAATCTCTCGTGGTGTATAAAACGAACCTGTTTGTTTTCGGGCAGTAGTTTTGGTTTCGGGGTTGTAACTTGCCAACAGGTTTTCAAATACTTTCCCCAATAATTCGGGGTCAAGGGCTACATCCTCTTCAATGGGAGTATTTTCTGTAATAGTAAACTTATAAGATTTCAGTATGTTAATCAACCCTTTTACAGCGGCTTGCTTTGCACCTCTGTTTTTAACACCATATTCTTTGCTTAAATCTATATTTTCTTCTACTCCAAAAAACAAGAAGTCAGGAACAACCAGAAATTCACCTTTGGTCATTTGGTCTGAAAAGCCATCAATATACAGGTTTAGCGTTTTGTCGTCTAAACATTCAAAAAGCCCACCATTCAGAAACGGAACTGTATCGTTCATCATTTTCAGAAAAGCATCAGGATTTTTGAAATACTTTTTGTAGCGCATCATCCAATCAATACCACGGTGCTTTCCGTAAGATTCTAAGCCTCTAAAGCCTCGTGTGCGATTATCGGTGCCATCAGCCTTAATTGGACAATTTAAAGAAGCAAAGAATAAGTTCTGCAATATGGCTTTATAAAAGATGCTTTCTTTATTGGCTTCGGCAAACATGGTTCCTTCTTCGTGGTATGGAGAAATCTCATTCAGAATATCTTTTTGAAGGGAATTGAGGTCGAATAACTCTTTGGGAATTAATTTTTTCTCTTTAATAAACCATGTAAATAGCAAACGAGTTAATAAACGTATAACATTTTGAGCATTATGCTCATTAATTAATTCTTCTAATTTCTTCTCATCAGTCTTGCCTGTTAATTCAAGTACTTTTACCATTGTTGGCTTGTTTGGGAAAGTAACATGCTTAATTGCCCAGAAATACCAATTGGATAAATCGTTGTAGAATTTTTTATTAAGAATACTAACACTAAAAACTTCCTGCCAGTAACTATAAAGTTTGGCAAATGAATCAACTTGTTTTGTTCCTGATGTCGGAATTTTCAGTTGGTTGATAATATCTTTATGCCCGCGGTGAATATTATTAATATCTATGTCTCTTAACAAAGAAACCTTTCCTGCTTTTTCACCTTCGCGCCATTCTTGTTTGTATTTTAAGCGTTCGGTATTTGCAAATGCCAGATAGTCAGAATCATTATTATGATATTTAAAAACCAAAACTACCGGTGTATAATAAAACTCACGATTAAAAGCGCGGGATATTTCAGCCAGTTGAGAGCGGGTTGGGAGCAGGTTGTTTTCTCTTTTGTTGAGTGTTATACCAAAAATCAACACCCCATCGTAATCCGATTTTATTTGGCTTGCAGAAAGGCTTTCATTTCCTTTAAAAGCAGCATCGTCAACCATTCCTACAAAATACACATCATTAACTAAAGCAAAAGTACTGTTGTCTTTATAAGTATCTTTTAGGACTTCTTTGGCAGTAGTAGGCTCGTCGGCCACATAGTTTACAGGAACTTTAAGCTCTTTAAACAATGCTTTTACAGCATTAAGGAAATCTACCTCTTTAAATAATGTAAGTTTCATAAAATCAGCTTAATTTTATTAATTCATCATTAATGTATTTTTCTAATTGTTCTTTGCTTGGTAATTGCACCAAGTATTGTTGCACAAAGAGGTTTTTATCCATACCGGCAGTGGCGTATTTTACTAAAGCATGATCTTTATCGGCAACAAGTAAAATGCCTACCGGTTCATTATCGTTCTCTTCGCATATCTCATCTTTAAAATAATTAAGGTATGTGTTGAGTTGCCCGATATCACCATGATTAAATTCTCCTATTTTTAAATCAACCAATACATGGCATTTTAAAATTCTGTGATAAAATACCAGATCAATAAAATAATACTTCTCTCCAATAATGATTCTTTTTTGCCGGGTTTCAAAACAAAAACCATTTCCCAATTCAACAATAAATTCCTGTAAATGGTCTAATAGTGCAGCTTCCAGATCCGATTCTTCAACAACCTCTTTAATATTTAGATCTAAAAACTCGAAAGCATAGATATTTTTAATAATGTCGGTTGTATTTTGTGCTAAAGATTTTTTTTGAACCAATTCTGATAATTTTTCAGGTTTGGCAGATAATCCACTTCGTTCATAGTATAAACTTGAGATTTGTCTTTTTAATTCTCTAACGCTCCACGTTCCCTTAATACATTCTATCTCATAAAATGTGCGTTTTAAATCGCCGGTTATACGAATAAGTTGTTCAAGATGGGTGTATGATAGTTTCGTTATAATCAATTTCCCGAGCACCCTGTTTTTAATATTATCTGAAACGGCGGTCAGTGACCCCTGTTTTTTATATTCATATAATTGAGGTGGCAATACTTCTATATTGAGGTTAATCAAATTGGTGGTTGCTGACCCCCGAATTGAAATTTCATTTAAAAACGCTCCAATTTGTGGATAATATTTGTAAAACAAGCGAAAATTCCTAAAAGATCTTTCATCCAATCCTTTTGTGTTTTTAAATTCTAAAGCAAGTGTTGCAAGTAATTTCGTGCCATACTTTGCCCTGTCATTACCATTTTGTTCGTACTCTACAATATAAAATCCAATTAACCAGTTACGAATAGTTAATGTTTGATTAACCGCATTGACCGCTTGTTTTTGAAGCTGTTGGTGTACAGCTGCAATAGTATTTATTAATTGTTTAAAATTTTTCATTTACTAAACCGTTACCAAAAACCATGTTATCAAATCGAAATTATCAAGCTGATACTTTTCACCGGTTTTTATGTTTTGTTTAATTCGTTTAATTGCACCCTTGTCTCCTTTTCGCAGTTTTGAAAGTAAATCGGTTGCTTCTTTCCCCATTTTCTTTTCTACCGTTCCATCTTCCTGCTTTTCTTCTTCAACTGCTTGTGATTTTATCCATTTGTTAATTGTTTCTACAAGTTCCTGAATTGCATTTTCTTCTCCTTTCTCAATATTGTCGGGAACAAAACGGGGCTTATCTTTGTGAAAAGTTAGGGCATCCAAAACTTCCTTTTGATTTAACAAAATAGGCTCGCCATTTTTATCAATGTAAATAAGATTGTAATACTGATAATTGTAGTTTATGGTTTTGGGCGGCTTTGCCGGATAACCTAAAAGGGCGATGATACCATCCTCATTGCAAATTTCTTTTTCAGCAACAAAACCAGTATAAACGCCATTGGGCATTTCTTCGTATTTCTTTTGATGTTCGTTTAATTCAGACAATAAATCCTGCCTGTATTTTTCTAATGAAAGATCATCAAACCCTAATCCCTGCTCGCTTACTTCAATATCATCCCATGAGGTTTGCATTTGCTCCATCATTCTGGCTTTCATTTTGTTTTCAAGATTTTCATCATCTGCCATCTCTTTAAATGAGTCGGAAAATTCCAATTGCACTTCGGAGCCTGCCAGTTTCATTGCTGCCATACGGTGTTCAATTCTACCTTGTAAGTTTAAATATGAATTAATGTTATTGGATGGCCAAAAGTTAATTCCAAAAATTTTAGTGTTAGGAGAGCCTAAACGATCAATACGTCCCATTCTTTGAATAATTCTAACAGGGTTCCAATGAATATCATAATTAACAACCATATCAGCATCCTGCAAGTTTTGACCTTCACTCAATGCATCAGTTGCAATTAAGATGTCAATAGGATTTTTTATTTTCTGATATGTTTTTTCATCCTTAGTAGCAATCCAACTAATCCATTCTTCGTATTGTTCTTTTTCTGAAATAGATTCTGTGCTTGGTTCAAATGCCCACTCTTTTTCTTTGAATAATTTGGTATATGGAGTAAATCTTTCAAGAATGGGTTCAAAGTTTTTATGCTCGACATCTGAATCATCTGTTTTTGATCCTGTGCCACTAACTACAGCAATTTTGTCAAACCCTCTTAGTTTAAGTTGCTCAAACAAATATTCAGCAGTGTCTCTGTAAACGGTAAAAATTACCAGCTTTTGATTGTTGTCATTGAACCCTGATTTTCTTTTCGAAATAATTCTTTCTATTAATACTTGTAGTTTATCATCAGCACTTTTATGGTTATTGGGTTTGATTGTTTCTTTCTCTAAATCAGTTGCAAAACGATTCATATTTCCGAGTAGGTTATCCAAAGCATCAATGTCTTTTTTTAAATCTTTTTTATACCATTTAAGATTTCCGGCATTATCAATATCAGATAATTTAATTTTACGTTTTTTTCCAAGAGTGAATTCTTCAATTTCGTCTTTTAAATCATCACCTTCAAAAACATCAAGTTCATTATTCAATTCTCCATTTTCCTTATTTTCTTCGTATAATTTTATTCGATTAAGTGCATTTTGATGATGATCTAATATTTTCCCAACCGTAGATTGAAATGAAAACCATGATGATTCCAGCCTTTTTACCATTAAAATATACATCATTTTTACCAGAAACTTATCACGTTGAACTTCATCTTCAATTACCGAAACTTCTGTTTTCCCTTCCTGTTTTGCTTTTTGTCTTTTTTTCTTTTCTTCAAAAGATTCAGCATAAAAAGCCGGTTGGTATCCAGAAAGCATAGGCGGAAAATGGTCAAAGAGTTCCTCGAAACTTTCAAAATTTCCTATCTCTTTTGGTGTAACAAAAATATTATCAGGTTTAGCCTTTACGGGAAAATCAAGTCCGGTTTGTTGCCCTTCAATCATTGAACGGGTACGTGCTACTGTAAGCGAATCGGTTAAAGTAAAAAAGTTAGCTGGTAGTTTCTTAATAAATTCACCAATTTTAGGATCTGTTTCCTCTCGCCAGTCATTAAAGGATTTTTGAGCTGAACGAAATGTGTAATCAATATTCCTTACTCCAAGCGATTCTTCAAAACCATGAACACCACCCTGCACCATTAACTTGAATTGATTTCTAATGTCGTTTAACGAGTTATTGATTGGGGTAGCCGACAGCATTAATACTTTTATATCTTCGTTTCGTTTTAAAATCTCATCAACAAAAAACTTATATCTTTTTGATTTGTCATTTCTCAAGTTATGGCTTTCATCAATAACAATCAGTTTTGGCTTATCATTAATAAACAATGTATCTGCAAGTTCTGCCCGATATTTTTCTTTATCCATTCTGTCAAATTCCAAGTCTGTGTGGAATCGAATAAAATACTCCAATTTATCCCGTTCAAATTTTGATTCCTGGTTTTTTCTGTAGCGGTTCCAATTATGCTGTAATTTCTTTGGACACAACAAAATAACTTCTCTGCCCTGAAGTTGAAAAAATTTCATTACAGCCAATGCACTCCATGTTTTCCCCAAACCAACAGCATCGGCAAGAATTGCCCCATTATATTTTTGAAGCATTTTAATTAAACTTAAAACACCTTTCTGCTGAAAATCGTAAAGTGTATTAAAAATAACTGAGTTTTCAAGTCTCCCAACTTGTTTAGCAAAATCAGGATCGTTTTGGTCATTCAAAATCTGACTACCAAATAATTCAAAAAGCACTTTGTAATAAAGTTCTTTAGGAGTGTATTTAACAAATATCTTTTCTATCTCTTCTATTAAATATTGCTTGAATGGTTTTGTATATTTCTTTCCGCTCTCGTCAGTAAGGGTTTTATTTTTGTGTGCCTGTGGTTTTTTCCATAAATCATTAAACCACAATGCCAGTTCTTTATATTGGCTATTGTTTCCTGTTTCAGCAATATTGAGTTCTACATTGTTAGTCTGTTTTAATCCTATTCCGGCTTCTGTTAAATTTGAACTCCCCGAAATGAAATAAATGTCTCTATCGTCATTGTTATTGGGTTTAAATAGATATGCTTTGGCATGACAAAAATTTGGCTCTAAAGTTTTTGCTTCAACTTTATTAAGTTTTAAAAATTTAACGGCTTCCTGTGCAACTTTGCTTAATTTTAATGCTGCTTCAACAGTTATATTCTCATTCAATAAATCAAGAGTTCTATCATTAACAGCATCAATATTTACAATATCACCTAAAACAAGCCGAAAAGATTCAATTTTTTCTTTTACCTCTTGTGAGAAATAGGCAAGCGCACCTATTGTAAAATAACCTGTAACAATATCAAATGTTCCTTCTTCTGTATATTTTGAAATCCATTCATGGACTTTTAGATTTTCATTTTCGTTATCTAATATCATTTTTCGTCTTTTTCTGTTTTAATTAATACTTTAGGGTCAACATCTAATATTTTGGCAATTTCAAAAAGAACTTCAAGTCTAGGTTGTTGTCGATTCTGAACGTAACCATTAACCATATTATAACTTTTACCAAGTTTCTCGGCAAGCCACTTTTGTTTAATCCCTTTCTCTTCCAGTACTTCTTTTATTCTGTTCATATTCTTATCTGAATTGAAATCTCAAATTTAGAAAAAATATATCATTTTTCAATATATAAAATAGTTGTTTTTCTTTCTCTCTATGGGTAATGAAATTATACTCTTTTTGCTTTTTATGTTGAAATTTGTGTATCGGCAAAAACCAAATGTACATAATGTGAGGAGGCAATTATATATTTTTTGCAGCAAAATTTTCAATCATTGTTTTTTTCAGCTTGTTGGTAACACTTATATTATAAAAACAATGCCATATTTTAAAAAGCCAATGCAACATTGTGCACTACTTTTATGAATATTAGGTATAAAGTTTGCATTTCATTAAATCTAAGATATTTTTGACTTAAAAAATAGCAATGAGGCATACAGTTTCAAATAGTTTCTTTAAAATTGAGGTTCAGCAAAAGGGTGCCGAGTTATGCAGCATTAAGTCGCTAAAAACCGATAGTGAATATATGTGGGGTGCAAACCCCGATATTTGGGGGAGTTTTGCACCGGTTCTGTTCCCAATAATAGGGAGTTTAAAAAATGGTGTTACCATGTATAAGGGCAAAAATTACAAAATCCCAAAACATGGTATTATCAGGCATAATAACAGTATTGAATTAAAAAGCAAAACTGCCAACCAATTGGTTTTTTCGTTAAAATACAATGACAGTTTATTAAAGGTTTATCCTTTTAAATTTGAATTTGAAATATCATTCAAGCTAACCAACAATAAAATTGAAGTTGGGCACACAATTACAAATTTAGATAAAAAGCCGATGCTATTTTCGCTCGGTACCCATCCGGCATTCAAATGCCCTATTAACAATAACGAAAAATACAGCGACTATTATTTGGAGTTTGAGCAAACAGAAACCGTTTCTACCCACAATTTAACCACAAACGGGCTGGTTAAAAATTCAACAAGGCCTATTATTAATAAATCGAAAATTTTGCCTTTATCAGATGATATGTTTATTAACGATGCGCTTATTTTTAAAGAATTAAAATCGCGCAAAGTAACTTTAAAAAGTAACAAAAGCAGTTACCAACTTTCGGTTAATTTTAACGGTTTTAACTATTTGGGTATTTGGGCAAAACCACATGCAAATTTCATATGTATTGAGCCGTGGCTCGGTATTACCGACTCAGATAATTCCGATGGGATATTTGAAAACAAAGAGGGGATTTTAGAAATAGGTGCCGGCAAAAGTTTTAACGCAAAATACACAATTGAAATTGAAGAGTAACACCACTACATGTTTTTGTTTTTTTTAACTTTATTAAAACTATAATTACTATTACCTAAATTGAGCGATTCCGAACTTTAAATATCACCAATCATGCAGCACAAAAAGAAAGTTCAAAAATTCTCTATCACCAACAAGGTGAATTCAAATTTTATGAATTCCTTTTTGTACCACAGCATTGGCAATCTTTTTTATTCCAAATCACTCAATTTAGGTATTAAAAAAAAACTTCTATTTATCTGTATAATTTGTGCGGCATCAATTAATGTGTTTTCGCAAAATATTCTGAATCAACCAATTGACAAAGACTATTCAGGCTATTCTTTTAAGCAGTGCTTTAATGAATTAGAAGGTAAGTATAGCATAATTTTTTTTTATAAAAGTAGTTGGATTGAAAAAAACGAGATACCTAAAATACCCAAAAACACCACTTTAAAAACGTTTATTGAAACGGCATTAAGTAAGTATCAATTATCATACATTCAAATTCAAGGCTCAAATATTGTAATAATTCCAAATGCTTATTCATCAAATGAATATGCCAATGCCAAATCATTAATAAAACAAATAGGAAACCCTATTGATAAAGGCAAATATGAACTGAACAGGGTTGAGGGCTATGTATATTTTGGCAAAACAAGCGAGCCCATAACAGGGGCTTTAATAGTTGATAAAAAACATAACAAGCAAACCATAACCGACTATAAAGGATACTATTGGCTCGATTTGCCCGGCGGCTCAACCGAACTCCAGTTTTCATTTATCGGGTTAGAAAAACAGGTAATTAAAATTGATGTGTTTAGCCATGGCAAATTAAACTGCGAATTAATGGAAACGCCCATTGCCATTGGCATGGTAAATATTTTTGCAAATAGCGCAAAACGAAATATTGAACAAACCCAAATGGGGATGGCGCATGTAGAGATGAAAAGCATTAGCAAACTACCTGTTTTAATGGGAGAAACCGATATTGTAAAAAGCATGACCTTGCTCCCGGGCATTCAGTCATCGGGCGACCTTGCAGCAGGATTTAATGTGCGCGGCGGAAATGCCGATCAAAACCTTGTGCTGATTAATGGGGCAACCCTTTTCAACACATCGCACCTGTTTGGAATGTTTAGCACTTTAATCCCTAATTCAATAAATAGCGTTTCAATGTTTAAAGGAACACAAACAGCAAATTACGGTGGCAAATTATCGTCGGTAATGGACATAGGCCTAACAAAACCCGATACTGCAAAAATAGAGGGAAAGGCGGGTATAGGAATATTAAATTCGAGCCTTTTTGTTGAAGGCCCCATAAAAAACAATTTTTGTTCATTTATGGTTGGTGGGCGCACAACTTATTCTAACTGGCTTTTAAATACAATAAACGATATTGAAATTAGAAACAGCCAAGCCAGCTTTTACGATTTAATTGGTAAGCTCGATTTTAAATTAAACAGAAAAAACAGACTAAGCCTGTTCGGATATTACAGCCACGACAATTTTAACTATGCTCAAAAAAACAGCTATGCATACGGCACTTTAATTGGTGGGCTTAATTATCGGTTATATGCAAATTCTGTTTTATCAATAGGCGTTGATTTGTCGCACACCGACTATAAAAACAGTTTAGGGTATATTAAAGACACAAAGCAAGCCTATATGGTGTCAACAGGTATAGCACAAACAAAACTCAAAATTGAATTTAATTTGCATTTAAACAAAAACAGTTTTGTTTTTGGCACCGATGCCGGATTGTATGATATTAATCCGGGGGTAAAGCAAAAATATACCGATGAGTCTCTTATTATTCCTGACAAGGTTGATAATGAAAAAGCTATTGAATCAGCCGCCTTTGCACAAGACAATATTACAATAACCAATAAAATAAGCTTGCTGCTCGGACTGCGTTATTCGTGGTATTCAAAATATGGCAGCTCGCAGGCGTATATTTACGACCCCAATAGTTCAATATCTGACAATAGCGTAACCGACACAATAAATTTTGGGGCAACCGAGCTGGTTAACCCCTATTCGGGTTTTGAACCGAGAATAGGCATCAAGGTAAAAATTAACGACTACAGCTCAATAAAATCGGGCTATCATATCTCAAGGCAATACCAACACCTTATCTCTAACACCTCGTCGCCAACCCCGTCTGATTATTGGAAATCAGCAGATATAAACATTAAACCTATGGTTAGCCACCAATTGTCGTTGGGCTATTTTAGGAATTTTTTCGAAAATATTATCGAAACATCGGCCGAGGCTTATTATAAATCTATTAGCAACACAGTTGATTACAGAAATGGAGCTGTATTGGTTATGAACCCAAATATTGAGCGCGATGTTATTGCCGGTTTTACACAAGCTTACGGCTTAGAGCTTATGATAAAAAAAAACTTGGGCAAACTTAATGGATGGTTGAGCTATACTATTTCACGGTCGCAAACAAAAATTGACGGGCGTTTTCCTGAAGATAAAATTAACAGGGGCAACTATTTCCCGACATATAGCGACCGCCTGCACGACATAAGCCTATCGGTTAATTACCAATTTACAAGGCGATGGAATTTTGCAGGCAACTTTATTTTTAGCAGCGGACGCCCTACAACTTATCCTGAAAAAAAGTATGAATACCGCAATGTTGAGGTTGTTTATTACTCTGACCGAAATAAATACAGGCTACCGGCATACCACCGCTTAGATGTGTCGGTTACCTACGAGGGATTTCTTAAAAAAACAAATAAAGTGCACCCCAGTTTCACATTTTCGGTATATAATTTATACGGGCATAAAAATACCTATTCTGTTTATTACAAAGCCGATGTGCCATCGAGTTTAAACAATTACCAAAAATATGGTTTATACAAACTGTCGATAATTGGCGTGCCAATACCTTCGGTAACAGTAAATTTAAGTTTTTAATTATGATGAAGTTTTTGTTTGCCATACTGTTTTTAACCATGCTTGTATCATGCGAAGAGTACTTTGTGCCCGAAATTGACAGCCAAACAAGCTTTTTTGTTTTTGAAGGGATAATAACAGACAAGGCGGGGGCACAATGTGTTAAAGTGTCAAAATCGGTTTCGTATAATAACAAATCGAAATTTGAGATGGTGTCGGGGTTTTTAATTTACATTGAAGGCGACAATGACTTTTTATTTATGCTGCACGAACAGCAAAAAGGCATCTATTTAAGCGACTCTTTGGCAAAAGGCATTATTGGCGTTAAGTACCGCATGGTTGCTATCTCTCCGGCAGGAAAAACATACTATTCAAGTTTTGAACCGCTTATAGCAGCATCGCCAATCGACAGCATTTCAGGCGTTTACAACGAAAAAACAATACTAAAATACTCTGAATACGAAGGGTATTACGAAGAAATTCAGCCGGGTGTTCAGGTGCAATGCAATTTAAACGCCGGAACAAATGCCGCTTATTACCGATATGAGTACCAACAGGTTTTTCAAACAAAGCAGATTTACCCTACCGTTCCAACAGCTACAACTGTATATATTGCAAGGCCGGGGTCGTCGCTCTACTACGATTATATTTCGGTTGTAAACTCTAAACTATACAGCAATAGCCAAGTGG
Source organism: uncultured Bacteroidales bacterium (assembly GCA_964419235.1). Lineage (GTDB taxonomy): Bacteria > Bacteroidota > Bacteroidia > Bacteroidales > SZUA-534 > GH45. Next base: position 4,818 of record CAYQPP010000017.1, on the reverse strand, counting down.
TTGACAATGCCGTCAGTTTTGTTTCAAACAGTATTATCGAGCAAAAAATGGTAATTGATACGGTTGAGCTTGACAATAATGGAAACCCGCTTTACGAGGAGGATAAAATTATTTATATGCAATGTGGCTTTATAATGCTGCTAAAACAATACTCGCTCAGCGAACAGGGTTTTGCTTTTTGGGAAACCATTTATAACCAAGTCAATTCAACAGGGCAAATATTTGACCCCATTGAGTCGCAGGTTAAGGGTAATATTTATTGTAACGATGATGAAACCGAGTTGGCATTTGGCTATTTTGGGGCATCGGCAGTTACCGAAAAGGCGGTACACTTAAAACTCAATAATGATAATGTGGTTGAGGTTAAGCCCGTTCACGAATTTCCGCAGCTTAGTGGTACAATGACATCATTTTACGCATTTGATTTTTGGATTTATTAATGAAAAATGGTTAAAACAATAAACATATTCGCAATGGTTTTTATATCGGTGTTGCTTTTTGCAAACACCCCTCACATTGCACACAAAACCGTTGCTCAAATACATACCGACAGGTTTTGTTATGTGTCGGGCGATAAGCTGTTTGTTAAAATTTACTATTTTACCGAACCAAACACAAGCAATACCGCCGAAATAGCTATGTATGTCGATATGGTTGACGCAGACAACCATTTTGTTTGTGGCGAAATACTGAAATTAGACAACGGCGTTGCCTCAGGGCTGATGTCGATACCCGATACTTTAAAAACAGGCGAATACCTATTGCGCTCATACACACAATCATCAAAAAAAGAGAATTGTATTTTGCAAACCAAACTACTGTTTGTAACAAACCGTTTTGGCGCAAATTCGCAAAGCCGGATAAGCAATAAACCTTCGATTATAACCGCAAATAATAGTTTGCCAACCCCTACAACTTCTGAATTTGTTCAATTAAAACTTCAGCCAAACGATTCGGTATTCAAAAAACGGTCAAAAGTGGTTGTCTCTTTCAAATTATTGAATAAAAACCATAATGATGAATTGTCGGCATCGTTATCGGTAAAACCCGTATCTGTTTGCGAGGCTAATTATTCGGGTATAAACAAAACCGCTATTTACAAATCAAGTTTTATTGATACCGATTGTGCCGATAGCATAACCTTAAAATCGTTATTTAACGAGGGCAAAGGGTTTGTTGTTTCGGGCAGGGTTATCCATAAAATTACCAAAAACCCACTTGAGAATATACTAATTTTATTGGCCTATAAAGACTCGTCAATTAACATAAAATATGCAATTAGCGATAAAAACGGCTACTTTGAATTTTTGCTGAATAGTTTTTTCGGCAATAAAATAATTTATGCCACAACTTACTCGTATCCAAAAATGGCAGCATACCCCGACGCCCAAATAGTATTAAACAGTAAATTTATTGTTGAAAAACAGAAACCCGCTTTGGCAGACAAAAAAACAAGCTTTATGGAGAGTGCCGACTCTTTAAACGTAAAAAAGGCGGTTGTTGCAAAAGCATATGCTTTAGCTTACCATAAAAATATTGAGCAGGCAAACTATAACATAACATTTGAGCAAAAGTATTTAATGGGCGGCAACGTAAAAACCACCTATACATCAGACTATATTAGCTTACCCAATTTTTATGAAATTGCAAGAGAGATATTGCCATTTGTAAAAGTGCGGAAAAAAGGGGTAAAATATGTTTTTTATGTCAACGATGGCATCAACAACAAAATAAGGGCTAACCCATTGGTAATGGTTGACGGAATACCAATAACCAATTTTAACGAACTTATGGGTTGGGGCACCGACAAAATAAAATCTGTTCAGGTACAAATTCAACCAAGGTATTATGGCGATGTGGCATTTGAAAATGGCATAATTTTAATTTGGACAAAACATTGCGACTTTTGGACAACACAACAGGTTAAAGGCTCAAATGCATATGTTATGCAAGGATTTCAGCAACCTGTTGAGTTTTATTTTCCGCAATATAATACAAAACAGTTTTCAAAAACACCCGATTTTAGGAGCGTGTTGTACTGGGAGCCCAACATTAAAATTAATGGCAACGGTATTAAACAAACAATTTTTTATACCTCAGACGAAACAGGGTTTTTTGAGATAACCTTACGCGGATTTACCAAAAACAACAAACCCGTTTTTATCCGTAAATATATTTATGTTTCAAAATAGAGCTTTAATATGATAAAAAATATATGCCTTTTTATTAGTTTGTTAATTGTTTTTGCAGCAAAAGCGCAAGCCCAACAAGTTACCGACGGGCAACAGATGCTTCAGAAAATTACAGGCTCCGATTTTAAAATATACTATCAGCAATACGATGGCAACCCGTATTATAGCAGCCATTGGGCAAATGCATCAGTAAAACTTGTAAGCGGCGAGGTTTATAGTGGCTTATTGGTAAAAATTGATATTTATAACGACCAACTGATTAGCTATAATAAACGCCTAAACAAGCAAATAACAGTTGACAAAAGTATTATTGATGAAATTTATTTGTACAACACCAATGGAGGGCAAACCCATTTAATAAAAAATGTTTTTAACACAAATGTCTTTGATACAAATGCCGTACCCCAAACCACAGCCAATTTTTATTTTGTGCTTTTAAACGACTCTATATCGGTTTGGCGCAGTAGCAAAAAGCTAATCGAAAAATATTCGAGCCTATCCAATAAGCCAAATATGATAGGGCGCTTTTATACCAAAAGCAGGTATTACTATGTTAAAAACGGCAATTTGCACAGCATTCCGGTAAGCAAAAAAAAATTAGCCAAAGAGTTTGCAAACAACAAGAAAGAGATTATGCATTTTATTAACAAAAACAGGTATAAACCCAAAAACGAAACCGATATAATTGCTATTTTCAAATATATTAATGAATTAATAAAAGGTGGGGAAGCCAACAAATAAGCAACTTCGCTACAAGCTGTGGTAAACCTGTTCCGCTGTATAATTTTGGCAGATGGGTAAAACCTACAAGTGTGGAATTTATAAACAATTTTTTGTGCATATTAAATTTGCCTGAACAGTAAAATGCAAAAAATGTTTTTATATTTTTGTGTGTGTTATTCATATATCGTGATGTATTAACAATTGTACATTAGATTAGCACCCAAATAAATTTGGGTGTATAAGACAATTACAAAACACACCAAATTCTCAATAAGTTTGCATAGCAAACTTATTGAGAATTTGGGTACATTAATGGATTATACCGCAATACACCAAGCTAAAGCATGGTGTTATTCTCATAACATAACGATATTTTATTAAAGCATATATTTTTGCATACAAATATTACAACATTGACAAATGGTAGAACAAGTATCAAAAGAGATAATACGAAGCATAAAAAGGCATCAAAATGGTGATATTTCGGATGCAATGAAACGCATGGGATTAAATTACGGTATTAATTATGGTGTGTCAATTCCACAATTAAGGCAAATGGCAAACCAATACAATGCCGATTTTGATTTGGCCAACCATCTGTTAAACACCAAAATAAGAGAAGCTAAAATATTATCTTCAATGCTTTTTAATGTTGAAAATATTACAACCGACCAACTAATAGAGATTAGCCGCAAAGTTGAAAATATGGAGCTGGTTGAGCAGTTTTCGAGAAACATGTATGCCTCAATCACAAACCTAAATTTACTGCTTCCTGTTTTAAGTAATGGCAATACGTGGCAAAAGCTGTTGGCTGTTTATTCCGCCTCATGGTGCGTAAAAATTAATGCCGCATGCCCAACCAAGGTTGTTGAGTGGGGAATTGAACAGATAAACTCTTATCAGGATAATGATGATAAAATGGCACAAAAAGCCGTTGGTTTTTTGTTTCAGAGCCTTGCCTCAATAAATGGCGATTACAAAAAGCAGATGGTAATTTTGGCAGAAAAAATGCTAAAAAGCGATAATGCAGCTGTACAGGCTTTGGCTCAAGAATTTCTTTGGCTAAACATGGGGTAATAATTTTATTCCCATAGAATATACCAATTGGCTCGATTTTTGAAAAACTTGCAAGCAAAATCAAAAAAAATTGCAGCTATGAAAACATCAAATCCAACATTAAACCAAAAAATAATACGCAACTATACGTATCAAACCACCGATACGGGCGTAATGACAATTCAAGGCACAATAAACAAAGTTATACTGCTGTTTTTGTTAACATTGGGTGGCGCTTTTTTTACTTGGAACAAATTTTTGACGGCAGGTCCGGCCGCCGTACAAGGTTGGATTGCCATAGGTGGAATAGGCGGTTTTGTTATTGCCATGATTACTGTTTTTAACAAAAAAAGGGCTGGTATTCTTGCCCCTATATATGCAGTTTTTGAAGGGCTTTTTCTTGGTGCAATTTCGGCATTCTTTGCCGCAGCCTACGAAGGTATTGTTATGCGGGCAGTAATGCTTACCCTTGCTGTTTTGTTTTCCATGCTTTTTATGTATAAATCGGGGGTTATAAAAGTAACCCAAAAATTTAGGGCAGGTGTTGTGGCTGCTACAGTTGGTATTGCTGTTGCCTATTTTTTCAGTTTTATTTTACGCCTTTTTGGCATGAACATGTCATTTATGTACGGAGGCGGTACTATGGGCATAATAATAAGCCTTGTTATAGTAGGTGTTGCCGCACTAAACTTAGTCCTCGATTTTGATTTTATCGACAGAGGCTCGCAAGCCGGATTACCAAAATACTTTGAGTGGTATGGTGCTTTTGGGTTAATGGTAACGCTTATTTGGCTATATCTTGAAATACTAAGGTTGCTTGCAATGCTAAGCGGAAGGGATTAATTAT
>CAYQPP010000016.1:0-24034 GCA_964419235.1 uncultured Bacteroidales bacterium | reverse complement strand
TTATTAACTTTCGTGAAAAGGCGGACGTGTTATAACAGCCTTAAGGTTTTTATTGCGAACCTGAATAAATATTTCCGTTCCAAGTTTCCAATATCCTTTATTTAAGTACGCCATGCCAATACCTTTATTAATAATAGGCGACATTGTACCCGAAGTAACTTCGCCAATTTCATCGCCATCGGCGTTAACTACTTTATAGTGCTGGCGCGGAATACCCCTATCTTGTAAAACAAATCCTTTTAAGCGCTGCTCAACCCCCTCCTCTTTTTGCTTTTCCCACAATGGGCGGTCAATAAAATCATTTCCATCAACAAATTTGGTAATCCAGCCTAAACCGGCTTTAATTGCTGAAGTATTGTCGTTAATATCGTTCCCGTATAAACAGAACCCCGACTCTAAACGAAGAGTATCGCGTGCCCCCAAACCAATGGGTTTAATACCAAACTCCTTGCCTGCTTCAAAAACAGCATTCCAAAGTTTTTCGCCGTCGCTGTTTGCAACATATATTTCGCAACCGCCTGAGCCTGTATAACCCGTTGTCGAAAATATAGCATCTTTTATGCCTGCAATATCAAGCTTTTTAAAAGTATAATACTCCATATCCTCAACGGTAGTATTAGTAAGTTTTTGCATGGCTTTTAATGCCAAAGGGCCTTGCACGGCAAGTTGGCAAATCTCGTCAGATGCGTTGTAGAGCTCTTTGCCAATTTCAAGTCCCATATCTTTAGCATGTTTCTCACACCATGCCCAGTCTTTATCGATATTCGCCGCATTTACAACCAACAGGTATGTTTCATCATTAAATTTATAAACTAATAAGTCGTCAACAATACCACCTTTTCCATTGGGGAAGCAGCTATACTGTACCTTGCCGGGAATTAAATCGGCTACATTATTTGAAGTTAATTTCTGAACCAAATCAAAAGCCTTAGCGCCTTTAACCCAAAACTCGCCCATATGCGATACATCAAATACGCCAACTTTTTCACGAACAGTAATATGTTCGTCTTTAATACCTGAATACTCTATTGGCATGTTATACCCTGCAAACGATGCCATTTTAGCACCCATTGCGATGTGAAAATCTGTAAATGCTGTTTTTTTCATTATTATAATTTTTTTCAATAAAATCTACTAAATAAAAATACAATTGAAGCTTAGGCTATAACTATATTCCATTGCATTTCATTTTAATTATAAATTCTCGGCGCAAATGTAATAATTATTGTAACACTTTTGTTTAAATTTTTGTTGATTTTCAGTAATTGCCAAGCACCCTAAATTCAACTTGAGGTTTTAAAAAATTAATACTATTATTTAGTTTATCGGTTATTGGTTGTCTAATTGCATACTCCGTATATTCAAGCCTATCTACAGAAATACCTTTTGATATTAAAAAATTGGTCAATGCTTCGGCCCTGTTTTCCGACAATACCTTATTGGCATCAATATCGCCCTGTTTATCGGCATATACCGATATTTCAATTCTTAAGTCGGAATTCTCATTTAATAACAATAATAATCTATCAATTTCGGCAAATGATGTTGGCTTAAGTTTTGTTTTTCCTTTTTCAAAGAACACATTCTTTAAAATAACTTTTGCATCTTTTTTAATTGGTTCAATAAAAATATCTTTTTTAATTTCTTGATATTCAACTTCATCCGGAAGATTAAAATTCTCAGAATGGAACAGGTAATTATTGGCATAAAATAATAATCCGTAATTTTTGCCCGATGGCAATGACACCAAGTACTTACCTGTTAATGAGTTAGTCTGCAATGTGAAAATTACTTTATTTAATTCGTTATCAACAATATCAATTTTAGCTGCAATAGGTTTATTTGTACCCGATTCTTTCACAAATCCTTTAATAATGGTTAGCCTTATGGTTTTCAACTCTTCCGATTGTTCAGTAACCATATTGCTCACAGGGCTGTTTCTTGCCGATATTAAATTATCCTCGTTGGTTAATATTATGGGTTTTTGTTGGCCTAAAAATGTCATTTGGTAAATATCAAAACCACCATAGCTGTCGGGTCGTACGCTACTACAGTAGCCTCGTCGTCCGTTTGCCGAAATAACAAAACACAAATCATCATCGGGCGAGTTTACCGGATACCCCAAATTTTCAGGTACAGTCCAACTGCCATCGGGCAATTTATGTGTTACAAAAATATCAAACCCTCCTGTTGTATTATGCCCCTCAGAGCTAAAATAGAGCGTTCTGCCATCGGGGTGCATAAATACCGTCTCTTCATTGCTTGCTGAATTAACAACTTTTCCCAAATTAACCGCATGTGTCCATTTTTCTTTGGCATTTTTTGTGCTTACATAAATATCTGAGCCTCCTACTCCACCCTGCCTGTCGCTCACAAAATACAATTGGTTGCCATCGGGCGAAAAGCAGGCCGCCGATTCTTTATACTCTGAGTTAATTGTTTTTGGGAGGCTTTTTGGATAGTTCCACTCGTCGCCCTCAAGCTGACATATCTGAATATCGCCATTACCGCGGTTACCGTTATATATTAGCAGTTTTTGTCCATCGGGCGACAAACCAACCGTGGCATCGTTAAACTGTGTGTTTATTGGCTGCATCATTGGTTCGGGTTGTGTCCAGCCGTCGCCTTTTTTATGGCTTATATAAATATCCTCATCATATTGCCCGTCGTCGCCTATTTTTCTACCATTATTACGAGTTGATGTAAATACCAATTTTGATTCGTCGGCGGTTATCAACGGACTATGGTCGTGATAAATCGAATTTATTACCAACCCCATATTGTCAACCAAAGCCCTTGGTTCTTTTAGTGTTAACTCCTTGCCTCTTTCACATTCAATCACAAATTCATCTATTACGGGCTTTTCCAACACTTTTTCTTCAGCAGGCAAAATTGATAAATATGCTTTATACTCATTTATGGCTGCATCAAAATCTTGGTTAAGGTGGAAACCCCTGCCCAGCATAAAGTGAATATCAGGACTAACATCCCTTTTTAACTGAAACGACCTAACAAAAAAGTCTAAACACTTAAACCGCAATACGGTATTCAAATAGCATACGCCAATTTTATAATTAAGCTCGGCGTTATTTTCATTAAATTCATCGGCATCTAAGTAATGGTTAAGGGCAAAATAATAGTTTTTTAAATAAAAATAATAATCGCCCTCCTTAATACTGCCTTGGGCTTTTTTAAGCTGGCTGCTATTTTTAGGAAATGCTTGTTTTGAAAAAGGTATTGATTGTGAAAAACCAATAGTACCAAACCAAACAAACATATTAAGTAGAATTATTTGGCAATACAGCCTCTGTTGTTTTTTTACCCTATTCATAAAAATTGACGTAGTTTTCTGCTTTTTCGATACCTTTAGCAGATGCATTATTCCAATCGTTTACGGCTTTTTCAAATTTTCGTTGCATTTCATAACAAATACCTCTATTCAAATATGTAGCACCAAAATCGGGCTTTAATAAAATAGCTTTTGAAAAATCGTTTTCAGCCTTAATATATTTTTTTTGTTTTAAATAAGCATTCCCCCTGTTGTTATAGGCATATGCATATTCAGGGTCGATTTGTATTGATTTATTGCAATCTGTTATTGCCCCCTGATAATTTTTTTGTGATATGCGAACACCTGCCCTATTGTTATAAAAAATATGGTTAATGGGCTCTAACGAAATGGCAAGTCCAAAGTTTGCAACAGCTTCATCAAGCTCGCCAATTTTCCAATATGCCGATGCCAAATTAGCATACGCCATGGCGGTTTTAGGGTCAAGTTTTATCGACTTAAAGTAATCATCAATAGCACCATCATAATCCATCAGCATTTTTTTTACGCCTGCCCTGTCATTATATGCTTTTGCAAAATCGGGTTTTATTATCAGGCACGCGTTATAATGCTCAATAGCCTCAAAATATTGTTTTAATTCAAAATAGGCTGCACCAATGTAATACTCTGCCATTTCGTTATCCCAACCAAATTTTATTGCTATCTTAAAATCAACAATTGCAGTTTGGTAGTTGCCGAGGTAATAGTTTGCCACGCCCCTCCCAAAATAGCTTTGTGGGTTTGTTGATGTTAGCCTTATTGCCGCATTAAAATCGGAGTATGCTGCCATATAATTTGATAGCTGCAAAAAAGCCCCACCCCTGTTTACAAAAGCATTAACAAAGTTTGATTTATATGCAAGTGCCCCCGAATAGGCGTTAACCGCATCGAGGTATTTGTTCTTTTTTAAAAATGCCGAGCCTTTTTTATAGAATGAAAATGCCTCTTTATTATCAATATTTTGTAAAGTTGAATCGTATAAAACATATACTTGGCACTTACCGGTTATTGATAACAGCAATATCACAAAAAATATCAGCAGTTTTTTTGTCATCTTTTTACAAAATGAATTTGAAGTATAAAAATAGCAAATTGTTATTAAATTGTAACAGCAAGCACTTTAAAAGTTGTATTTATTTTATGCCTGTATGTTTTTCTGGTGTCAAATACCCAAAGCCACTCTTTTCTGTTTTTAAAGTTACTTAAATCGGCATAAATTAAGTTTTTTGGTTTTTTGTTGCTGTCATTTATTGTGCCTACATAGTTTATCTCCTGATAATCGGTAATTAAGCAACTTTTTGCCAAAGGCAGGCTTTTAATATGCAGTGTCTGTATTTTTTCTCTAACACCAATCAGCTCTTTGTCTTCTATGCTAAATTTTCTTTTGAGCAAATCGCAAAACAGGATATCAAGCTGATTGAGCAAATTTAACGACACAACATAATCATATTCATTTAAAAAACTTATGGGCTTAGTGGTTTTAAACAGTTGTAAAAAGCCAGTTAAGCTTTTCGATTTTTTAGCAACATTAATTAAATTATTGGTTAAATCGGTTTTAATAAACTCTATTTGCGGGTTGTTTTTGTATTTATTCAATATCTGCTTTGGATGATAAATATCAAACAGCACTAATTTATCGGTTTTTTTCAAGATATCTTCAACAGGCACATCAAGCAACCAACCACTGCCAAGTATAGCAATGCTTTTAATGTGTTTGTTTGGCAACGAACCTAAAATATATTGTTTTGTATTTTTTAAATGTTCATTCCAGTTTGTCCCTTCATTCAAAAACCTTTGGATAATACCGTATTGATCGTTACGATAGCGTTTAAATGCCGTTATATTACTTACAATTTGCTGAAACACCTATATTATATGATAAGTTAAACAAATTACTTGATGTTTTCAGGTCAAACATACAGAAAAATTTAATACTTTAGATACCCAAAACAATTAAGTATGATTAGATACGTAAAATACATATTTATTATACTCCTGCTTCAAATGGTTTTTCAAAGCCGTGCGCAATTAAATTCAGGCGAAAGGCGCATGCTAAAAAATGCCGACAGCTTTTTTGAGCACGAGGAGTTTGATAAAGCATTACCTCTTTTTTTAAGTGTTGACTCGCTTATTGAGGATTATACAGTTAAATATAGAATTGGGGCATGTTACTTAAACACAGAATATGAAAAGTTAAAAGCTATTCCGTTTCTTGAAGAGGTAAGCCAAACAGCACCTATCGAAATACCCGTAATTGTGCATTTTGATTTGGGAAACCTTTATCATTACACTTATAGGTTTAAAGAGGCAATTAAACAGTACAATAAATATATTGAATTGAGCAAAAGTAGCTCATTCACAAATGAAGAGACAATAATTGAGGCAAACAAAATGATTGCTGTTTGCCAAAACGCTATCGAGATTACTACCCGCCCATTTAACGCAGAGGTTAACATATTGGGGCACCCAATAAATACAATGGAATCGGAGTATTGCCCCATGATTACAGCCGATAACCAAACATTGGTTTATATGCGCATGGTAGGTTTAGGCAAAGCAGAAAAACCCGTTGCCAGTATAATGATATCGAAAAAAGGAGCAGGAGATATTTGGAACAAGCCAAACAAACTGAATATAGAAAACATAAATAAATATAACAACAAAACAATATCGCTTGCAGGGCTTTCGCCCGATGGGCAAGCCATTTTTTTAAATATTGGAAAAGGGCTTGACCAAGATATTTATGAAGGGGAAATAAAAAATAACACCATAATAAATATTAAAAAACTCAACAAGCAAATCAATACGGTTTTTTATGAAGGCAGGGTAAGCATATCGCCAAATGGCTCCGAATTGTATTTTGTATCTGACCGCCCTGGAGGGTTTGGCGGTACCGACATTTATAAATCAATAAAAAACAGAAGGGGAGATTGGGGCACACCAAAAAATGTTGGAGAGGTTATAAATACCCAATATAATGAGAATTCACCATTTATCCACCCCGATAATGTAACACTGTTTTTTAGCTCTGAGGGGCATAAAACCATTGGTGGAAATGATATTTTCAAAACCAAATTTGAAAAAAACAGTTGGAGCGAGCCTGAAAACCTTGGGTTCCCAAACAGCACCAAAGATGATTTATACTTTGTATTAAATGCAAATGGGCAAATCGGGTATTTCTCAACATCAAAAAACAATGTTTATAATAAACATAATATATTTGAGGTTAATTTTAAAGACCCCATACCGTTGACTTTGGTTAAAGGGGTTATTAAAGTAGGCAACCCGCCAAAGCCTGCCAGCGTTAATATTAAAGTTTATGATAATGAAACAGGGCTTCAGGTAAAATATATATACTCTGTACCCGAAACAGGTGAATACTTAATGATTTTTCCACCTGCAAAAAACTATGATATAGTTATAAGCTCTGAACAGTATTTACCTCAATTAATAAATGTTTATATCCCTTACCAAACATATTTTTATGAACTTTATCAGGAGATATTATTGGAACCAATAGAGATAAAAAACAATAAAATTGGTGAGCGTGTTACTGTAAACAATACATTTTACGACCTTTATAGAACATCGGAGGCCGACTCGATATTATCGGATGATTTACCAAAACAACCTAAGTATTATGACCATTTATTAGACTTGATTGAGAATATCATTCAAACATCGGACACAATGCGAATAAATTATGTTGGATCGGAGAGCATTAAAGAGCACGAAAAAAACAACACCGAGTCGCTACTGAACTTAATTGAAGAGGCTATTGAAACAACCGACCCCGTTACATTGAGTATTTTAGATGCAAACGCCCAGCAAAAAAACAAAATTAAAAAGTCGCATTTTTATACCGATGGCAAAAAATCAAAATCGTTGCAAATGCAGATAATAGGCACCGACACGCTTTATACAGCACCTCGGATTAACTCAAAACCTTCAGCAGCAAAATTTGCAACAAATCCGATAAACAAAAGCACAACCAAAACCAAAACATTTTTTAAAACCTCAGATGTTTCACAGCGCAACTATATACACAACTATATAATATATTACGATGTTAACCAAGACAGGATTCCGGCTTCGGCAATAAACGATTTGGAAGAGTTATCGAAAATATTGATAAACAACCCTACCGTTGGGGCCGAAATTTACGGCTTTACCGATTCGCAAGGTGAAAAACGGTACAACCTTTCGTTATCAAAACATAGAGCTCAAAAAATTTTAAAATACTTTATAGACAATAATGTTGATCAACAAAAACTTATAGCAAAAGGATTTGGCGAGGCAGCCTCGGGGGGCGATGGATTAAAATCGAATTACCACCGTAAAGTAGAGATTAACATATTTGAAATTAGGGAATAAGTGAAGTTAAGCAAATATAAATACAAATTAATTTTTATCCTGATTCTATCTGTTGCAGGGGTTAAAAGTGCTATGTGCCAATATGCCGAATATGAGCTAAAGGCAGCGTATATATTTAATTTCGCAAAATTTATCGACTGGCCACCGTCGGCTAATAATAACGACACAATAGTTTTGGCAGTTTACAAAAACGACCCTTTCGGGATTATACTCGAAAAAACAATGGTAGGCAGGAAAGCAAACGGTAAAAATTGGAAAATAATTAGAACAAAAAGCATTAAAGATTTAGAAAAATGTAATATCGCGTTCTTCTCCGACATACAAAAATACGAACTACTTAAAATAATAAAACAGTTAAACAATAAGCCCGTGTTAACTATTGGCGATGAGTTTTTTGATTTTTGTGAGCTGGGCGGCATAATAAATTTCACACCACAGTTTTCTGAATATCAGTTTGAGATAAACAACGACATTGCCAAAACGCACAAAATTATTATCAGCCCAAAACTTTTGCTTCTATCAAAAATAGTATCAAATACTGAAGATGAGTTTTAACGATTTATCAATACGGATAAAAATTATTACCCTGCTGGGAGCAACAAGTTTAGTTACGTTATTGCTCGCGGGGCTGATTTTTTATGCCTACGACAAATCGCAATATGAGTTATCAACCCTTCGCGAATTAAATATACTGGCCGAGATTATAGGCAACAATGCCGAGGCGAGCATACTTTATGAGCATCATGAAAATGCCAACGAAATACTTGAAACCCTAAAGGCAAACAAAAATATTAAAGTTGCCCGCATTTATAATACCGACAACACTATTTTTGCCGAGTTTTTAATTGACGACTCATACGCAGGCACAAATACCGATTTTATTGCCTCAAAAGACACTTTTGCGTTTACCGACAATGCTTTACTGATAAATAGGCATATTATTCTTGATAATGAGAATATTGGCTCAATATTCCTTCATTCGGGGCTCGACGATTATGTGATGCGCATAAAAAACTTTGTTAACGTTTTTATTATTATCCTGCTGGCAGCCTTTATAATTGCGCTGCTTATTTCAATAAGGCTGCAACAATTAATATCGCATCCTATAATAAGCCTAACCCGTACAATGCAGCAAATATCGGTAAATAACGATTTTAACGTGCGCATTAAACAAACCGGCAAAGATGAAATAGGGCAGCTTATTGAAGGATTTAACACCATGATTGCCCAAATAGACAAGCAGAACCATGCGTTAACAATTGCAAAAGAACAGGCCGAAACTTCGGCTCGTATTAAAGAGCAATTTCTTGCCAATATGAGCCATGAAATACGCACACCAATGAATGGCATAATGGGAATGGCTAAACTACTTATTGACACCCCATTAAATATTGAGCAAAAAAAATACCTTAAAAATATCACAACATCGTCGCAAAATTTATTAGTAATTATCAATGATATTCTTGATTTTTCGAAAATTGAAGCCGGAAAGCTTGAGTTTGAGGATATCGAGTTTAACCTGTTCGACCTTTTATTAAAAATTGAGATGCTGTTTAAAGAGCATGCCCAAAACAAAGGGTTGTACTTTAAGCTTAATATAGGCGACCGTGTTCCGAAATACATTATGGGCGACCCAACCCGACTAAACCAAATATTGGTAAACCTTTTGGCAAATGCAATTAAATTTACCGAAACAGGGGGCATTTCACTTGTAATTAAAGTTATTGAGCAAAATCAGAAAAAAAGCACAATAAACTTTATGGTTAACGATACGGGTATTGGTATAGCAAAAGATAAAATTGACCTTATATTTACAAGCTTTTCGCAAGCAAGCAGCGCCATGACACGTAAGTTTGGGGGCACCGGACTGGGTTTAACCATTTCGAGGCAATTGGCAAATTTGCAGGGCGGTACAATAAATGTTGAGAGCACTCCCAACGAGGGAAGCTCTTTTTATTTAAAAATAACCTACAAGCACGGCGAAGGCAAAATTGCCGAAGAGAATGACAACCTCATTAAAATAAAAGAAAATGATATTAAAAACTCAAATATTAAGATACTGCTTGCCGAAGATAATGAGATAAACCAACTATTTGTTAAAACCATACTGCAATCGAAATTTGACATAACCATTGCCCCAAACGGAAAAATAGTGCTCGATTTGCTTAAAAACCAGTGGTTTGATTTAATTTTAATGGATTTGCACATGCCCGAAATGGACGGGTATGAAGCTACTGAACAAATTAGAGCACTTAAAGATACCAAAAAGAGTAAAATACCGATTATTGCGCTAACGGCTGCCGCAATTAAAGGCGAAAAGAAAAAATGCCTCGAATTTGGCATGAATGATTATATATCAAAACCTTTTGAACCTGATGATTTATTAACTTTAATAGTTAAAATTTTAGATAAAAAAATTGTTATAAAATCAACAAAAAATATTGCTCCAAAAAAAACCAATAAAAAAATAAAGTTTAAATATGTTAATCTAAGTTATTTAGAATCAATAGGCGAAGATGATAGCGAATTCCAGAATGAGTTGATAAAAATTTTTAAAGAACAAATTCCCGTTCTTGTTCAGCAATTAACAGAAAATTTAGAAAATAAAAACTATACCGAATTGGGAGCCATTGCCCATAAAGCAAAATCGTCGGTTGCAATGCTTGGTATTACCGAGCTTAAAAACGATATGGAAACCTTAGAGATAAATACTAAAAATAAAAAAAATATTGAGGATTACCCTAAACTGGTTCAGCGTTTTATTGACATATCAAACGAGGTTTTGTTAGAGATTAAAGATTTGGTATTTTAATTTTGTGTAATATTCCGGAACTCAATATAGCATCAAATAAAGAAAATTCTTAAAGTTGACTATCCCCGTGGCAGAGCCAACAAGTGGTATTATGCCAACTTTATTTCAGCCCAAAAGCTAAATTATTTTACCCCTCTATCAACCAGCAATTGTTGATTGATATCTCTCCTAAAATTAAGGGAGAATATATGAAACCCCGAGGCAAAGCCTCAAGGAATTCTTTTGATTAAACCGCTGTTGTGTAGCTATTAATAGAGTCTTTTATGCTAAAAAAGCAAACATCATATTACTTTCTTTCAGTCCAACCACCACCTAACACTTTATATAAATTTGTGTAAGCAGAAAGACGTCGCTGCATCAACTCAGAGTGGTAAAGCTCAATTTGGAATAGTGTTCTTTCCGATTCAAGAACCTCAAGATAACTTGTAACACCACCATTATAGCGTGCTTTTGATAATTTTGCGGCATTTTTTGCGGCAACAAGTTGGCGTTCAACAGTTTTAAGCTCTCTTTCAAGTGTATTTGCATTAACAAGTGCATCCTCGGTTTCCCTAAATGCATTTATTACAGTATATTCATAATTCAATTTTACCTGCTTGGTACGCTCTTTTTCTATTTCGACCCTGCGCTTATTTTTTCCAAAATTAAATATGGGACCAAACAACCCTACACCTACCGAACCTACCAAAGCATTGCTTGCATTAAATGCAGCCAAATCAAAACTTACCAATCCTGTCATGGCGGTTAAGCTTATTGCCGGAAAACGCATTGCTTGTGCTATGCCTATATTGGCATTTTGGGCAACAACTTGCTGTTCGGCAGCAAGTATATCAGGTCGGCGTTGCAACAATTGCGATGGCAACCCAACAGGAATTTCCGGTGGTACAATTTGATCTTTTATTGTAGTATTAACCTCAATACTTTTTGGGCTTTTGCCTGTTAAAACGTTCAATGCATTCTCGGCATAAGCTATTGAACGCTCATATGATGGAATTGCCGCGGCAGCTATGGCTTCTTGAATTTGTGCCTGATTCAAATCTATTTCAGGAACAGTACCTTTATCAAATTTTTCCTGTATTATGCGTGTCGATTCCAATCTCGACTCCAAAGTCCGTTTGGCAATATCCATCCTTCTTTTAAAATCGAGCAAAGCATAATACGCATTGCTTACTTCATTAATAATACTAATCTGCACTGCATGCAATCCATATTCCGATGCCAACATCTCAGCTTTTGCAGCTTCGTTTGCCCTGCGGTACTTGCCCCAAAAATCAATCTCCCACGACAAATTCATAGTAGCCGATAGGTTAGCCGATGTTTTATTTGTCAAACTCTTTAACTGATTGCCATAAACCGATGTTCCGCTATAAGTCAAATCAGGATACATATCGGCTTTTGTATATCCAAGGTATATGCGCGACTCCTCAATACGTGAGGCTGCTATGCGGATATCTTTATTATTTATTAATGCCGAATCAATTAAACCAACAAGTGTTTTATCGTTGAAAAGCTCCCACCATTTTAAATTTATTACCGTATCGGCAGGCTCCACCGCAAACCTGTATTTATCTGGCGAATCAATTTTTGTTTTTTGAAAATTAGGACCTACCATACAGCTATTTAAAGTAAACAGTACAATAAATAACGAAATTATTATGTGCGTGTATTTCATGATATATTTTAGTGTTTATATTTTAGTATTTAAGATTTTAGTAATAAGCAATGCTTATTGACTAATTACTTCCTGCTTTTTCACTTCTCCCCTCTTCTTCTCGTACCCAAAAATCTTACCGATAGCAACATACAGCATTGGATATAAAAATACTCCAAGCAGTGTTGCTAACGACATTCCACCAAGCAGTGCCATTCCCATAACCTTACGCGATTCGGCACCTGAGCCAGTAGCAATTACCAATGGAAACACTCCGAGTATAAACGAGAATGCTGTCATTAATATAGGCCTAAACCGTGAACGGGCAGCTTTTATGGCTGCGTCAAACAAGCTTAACCCCTGTTTGAATTCTTCATTTGCAAATTCAACAATAAGAATAGCATTTTTTGCCGCCATACCAATAAGCATTACAAAGCTTACCTGTGCGAATATATTATTCTCAAATGTAGGGCTGCCTAAACGGGCTAACCAAAGTGCTAAAAATGCCCCAAAAATTGCAAATGGAGTTCCCAATAAAATACTCAATGGTAGCGACCAGCTTTCATATTGAGCTGCTAGGATTAGAAACACAAATATTAATGAAAATGTTAAAATTGCCCCGAGTGAGCCCGATGCCTTTTTTTCTTGAAACGACATTGCATTCCATGCATATCCCATGTCTTGAGGCAACACCTCAGCAGCAACCTCCTCTAAGGCTGTCATTGCTTGAGCCGAAGTATATCCCGCAGCCGGTGAGCCGGTAACTTCGGCGGCACGGTATAGATTAAACCTTGTAGTATATTCAGGACCGGTAATGTGGCGTATATTGACTAATGTTGCCAGCGGTACCATATTACCCTTATTATTTTTTATGAAAAAATTATTTATGTCTGATTCCTTGCTCCTATATTGAGGCTCGGCTTGAAGATAAGTTTTGTATAAACGCCCAAACCGCGTAAAATCGTTCACATATGCACCGCCCATAAAGGCTCCAACCGTAGTGTATAAATCATTTAAGTTTATACCAAGTTTCAAGGCTTTCTCTTTATCAATGTCCATATACCGTTGAGGCACGGCTGCCTGAAATGTTGAAAATGCCCTTGCTATTTCAGGTCGGGCATTAGCCGCCAAAATAAATTTATTCAAATTCTCAGAAAGATATTCTGGGGTTTTACCTGCCCTGTCTTGAATCATTATGCTAAAACCCGAACCGTTTCCTAAACCCGGAATAGCAGGGGGACCAAAGGCAAATGCTTGTGCCTCTTGTATTTCAACAAAAAGCTCTCTATTTATAATTTCAATTATTTGTTTTACTGTCTTGTCCCTTTTATCCCAATTTATCATACTTGCAAAGGCAAAACCTGTATTAGATGCCATAGCTCCTGACAATAACGAGTAACCGGTTGCATTTGTAACATATTTTATCTCGGGATGGCGAAGTATTATGTTTTCAACTTTCTTTGCTACCTCGTCCGACCTTTGAATTGATGATGCATCTGGTAATTGATAATTTACAAAGAAATATCCCATATCTTCCTCAGGAATAAAACCTCCGGGAACCAATTTGCCAAACATAGCTGCAGCAATGGTTAAAACAAGAATAAACACCCCACCCCTTTTAAGTTTTCGAGCCATAATACTTGTAAAACTCATATACGATTCGGTAGTTTTGTCCATTCCTTTATTGAATTTTGCAAAAAACCATCCCAATACCCCTTTATAAGGTTTTGGCTCTTTCAATAAAAGTGAGCACAGCGCGGGGCTAAGGGTTAATGCATTTACCGATGATACAATTACTGATACCACAATGGTTATTGCAAATTGTTGGTATAAACGACCGGTAATACCTGCCATGCCGGCAACCGGAATAAATACCGCCACAAGCACAAGGGTGGTAGCTATTACGGGTGCTGTAACCTGTTTCATTGCCAAAAGCGTTGCCTCTTTGGCATTCATACCTTTTGATATATTAACTTGCACTGCCTCAACAACCACAATGGCATCATCAACCACAATACCTATTGCAAGTACAAGGCCAAGTAATGAAAGCACATTTATTGTAAAACCAAGCATCGGAAAAAAAGCAAATGCACCTATTAACGATACTGGTATAGCAAGGGTTGGTATAAGGGTTGCCCTCCAATCTTGGATAAAGATAAATACCACAAGTATTACCAAAAACAGTGCTTCAAGCAATGTTATTACAATATCGCGGATTCCGGCAGTAATAGGTTCAACTGTATCAATAGATACTGTATATTTAATAGATTCGGGGAAGTCTTTTTTCAAGACTTCCATCTCCTTTATAATATTATCTTTTAGCATTACGGCATTTGCGCCGGGTGCTTGGTAAAGTGCTATAATGGCACATGTCTCTTTATTAAAGCGGGTATAGGCATTATAAATCTCTACCCCGAGGTTTATGGTGGCAATATCTTTTAATTTAACCTGTGAACCGTCATTTTGCGTGCGAACAACAATATTGCCAAATGCTTCGGGTGAATTAAATCGGTTAGGCATCCTAACGGTATATGTAAACTCAGTTCCAACAGGTGCAGGTTCGGCACCAAATTTTCCACCGGGCACAACAGCGTTTTGAGAGTTTATTGCATTTAGTATTTCGGGTATTGTTATGCCCATTTGCGATAACCTGTCGGGTTTTATCCAAATACGCATTGAATAGTCTGATGCCCCCAAAATATTTACATCGCCAATCCCTTTAACTCGTGCCAATTTATCTTTAATGTTTATTAAGGCATAGTTTCCAAGGAAATCTTGATTATACCGTCCATCAGATGTTAACGTTATAAGCATTAATGTGCTGGGTAGCGATTTTTTGGTAGTAACCCCCAACTTTGTAACAGCTGCCGGCAATTTTGCGGTTGCTGCCGATACTTTGTTTTGCGACAATACCGTATTCATATCTGGGTCGGTACCAACATCAAATGATATTTGTATGTTCATTGTTCCGTCGTTGGCATTTGTCGATTTCATGTAAATCATATTGTCAACACCATTAATCTCCTGTTCTAATGGCGTGGCAACCGACTCCTCAACATTTATTGCGTTGGCTCCTGTGTATGTTGCTTTAACCTGAACAATTGGAGGTGTTAAATTGGGATATTGCTCTATTGCAAGGCTTAATAGGCTTATGGTACCAACAATAACAATAACAATTGCAATAACCATTGCCACTATTGGCCTATGTACAAAAAAATTACCTTTACTATCCGACATATTATCTATTTTTTAAGCTTAAAAACCTTACTTTGAAATACTGTATCAATTGGTACTATTGTCATTCCTGCCCTAACTTTTTGTAGTGCATCAATAACAATTCGTTCATCGGGTTCAAGCCCTTCGGTAATAGCGGCCAAATCGCCAGATTTGTATGCAACGGTAATATGGCGCATTACAATTTTATTACTATCGGTAACAACAAAAACCGAGAATTGCCCTTGCATCTCCATAATACACCTTTGTGGTATTACAATGGCATTACGTTTCATGTCGGTTTGTACTTTTACTTTTGAGTATAACCCCGGGCGGAGCAGCCTCTCTGGGTTTGGAAAGGTGGCTTGAATTAAAATAGAACCGGTGTTTTGGTCGATATTCCTGTCGATAAAATCAATTTTTCCGTTATATTTATATATTGATTCATCGGCCAACTGCAATTCTACACCAGTATGGCCATTTACATCAATATTATTTTTCTTTTTATTTCCAAACCTCCTTGCAAATGTTATGTATTGAGCTTCGGTTATTGAAAATTTAACTATAATCGAATCAATTTGTGATACGGTGTTTAGTATAACCGGATTTGGGTCTTTACCAACAAACTCGCCCACCTGAGCCTCGGTTTTACCTATAATGCCATCAATTGGCGATAATACTTTAGTATAGCTTAGGTTGATATTTGATGAACGAAGGTTCGATTTTGCTGCTTTTAAATTGGCTAATGCGGCATCATAAGCTGCCTGTGCTGCATCCAAATCGCTTTGACTTACAGCTTTTGATTCTGCCAAAGGTTTTATCCTGTCTAAATCGGCACGAGCCTTTGACAAGTTTGTTTGAGCTTCGGCAACTTTGCTTTTTTGTGCATTTGATGCTGCCTCTAACGATTGAGGGTCTATTGTGTATAACAGTTGCCCTTTAGTTACTTTTGAGCCTTCTTGAAAATCTATACTTTCCAAAAATCCCTCAACTCTGGCACGGATTGGGATATCCTTTTTTCCGTAAATTTGCCCAACATATGAACTATAAATAGGCACGTCATGCACTATTACCTTAACAACAGGTATTTTTTGTATCGGTACTTCTTTTTGCTGTTGATTGTTTGAGCAGTTAAATAATAACATACTTAAAAGCAATACGAATATGCTTTTGATGTGTAGGATTGTCTGTTTTTTCATTTTAGTAGTTTTTTTTAATAAACTCTTTTGAGCAAAATTTGTTCAAATTCATTTAAAAAAAAATGATGAATTAAAATCCACCATTATTTTTTATGCAAATTATTTGTCTGCAACATCATACGATGGCAATAGGTTTTCATTAAGTTTTGCGTATTGCTTACGGTTTTTATAAATATTGCAAGCCATGTAAACAGCTTCGCGGAATGAGTTTGGCGAAGCTTTGTCTAACCCTGCAATTTCATAAGCCGTGCCATGATTTGGCGTTGTTCGTATTATCGGCAATCCGGCAGTATAATTAACCCCTGTGTCAAAATTAAGGGCTTTAAACGGGGCTATACCCTGATCGTGGTACATAGACAGTATTGCATCAAACTTGGTAAAGTTTTCAGAACCAAAAAAGCTATCGGCTGAAAATGGCCCTAATGCTAAAATATCCTCTTTGTTGGCTTTGTCAATTGCAGGCATTATAATCTCAGATTCTTCTTTTCCTATAACACCACCGTCGCCGGCATGAGGGTTTAACCCAAGTACGGCAATTTTTGGTTTACGTATGGCAAAATCCTCTGTTAATGCTTTATTCAATATCCTTAGTTTTTTCAATATATTCTCTTCGGTTACATATTTGCTAACCTCACTTAACGGTACATGACCCGATACTACACCAACCCTCATTAGTTCGCTTGTCATTAATATAAGGGTATCTTGGGTATTGAATTTTTCCATTAAATATTGAGTGTGCCCTTTAAAATTAAGAGTATCGTTTTTTGTATTCCTGTGACTTAACGGTGATGTAACCAACACATCAATTTTTCCGTCGGCCAAATCGTTTACGGCATTCTCTAATGAAATTATTGCCGACTCGCCTGCCATTGACGTCGATTTGCCTAATTCAACCCTTATGTTGTCATCGAGGCAATTTATTATATTGGCTTTTTTAATACTCAGCTCATCGGCCGATTGTACCGTAGTAAAACTAAAATTATCAATATTTAACGCCTTGCGGTGATATGCGGCAACTTTTGGCGACCCGTAAATAACGGGTGTGCAAAAATCGAATATCCGACTGTCTCGAAAGGTTTTTATTATTACTTCGTAGCTAATGCCATTTATATCGCCGTGTGTTATTCCAACAACTACTTTTTTATCGCTCATAAAATTATTTTTTTGCAAATTACAAATTTACCCGAAAAATCAGGTTTTTTAATCATCCTTTTATGTGAAAATTTTGGATAATTGTGTTTTTCTTACTCGTTTACCTCACTCTTTTATTGATTGGCTGATTTAAGCTTGATTAGATACAATATCGAAAAATCCGGCCAACAACCTTACCCCAACGCCTGTTCCTCCTTTTAAGCGATATGAATCATCGGAGCTTAAAAAACCTGTACCTGCAATGTCAATATGTATATATGGCGATTTGGTAAAATGCTCTAAAAACTTGCCTGCCGAAATTGCCCCTGCCTCACGTTCGCCAATGTTTTTTATATCGGCCACCGGCGATTTTATTGATTCTTTATAATCATCCCAAAACGGGAATTGCACAAGCCTTTCGTGTGTGTTATTGCCTGCTGTTTTTAATTTTTCAAAATAAGCATCGCCTGCATTTCCCATGCAAATGGATGCATATTTGCCAATTGCCATTACTGCGCTTCCGGTTAATGTGGCCATATCAATTACCAATTCGGGTTTGTACTTGTCGGCATAGCTCAATGCATCGGCTAAAATCATACGGCCTTCGGCATCGGTGTTCATTACTTCAACATGTAAGCCGTTATACATTTTAATAATATCGCCCGGGGCATAAGCGTTGCCATCGGGACGGTTGTCGGTAGCCGGTAATAAACCAATAACCCATACGGGATTTTTGCATAACGAAATGGCATATATTGTTGCAGCCACTGCTGCCGCACCGCCCATATCGCTTTTCATTAAATCCATGCTATTGGCTGTGGGTTTTAGGCTTAACCCCCCAGTGTCAAACATTACCCCTTTACCAACTAACACATATGGTTTTTTGTTTTTTGCATTTTTTGGCTTCCATTCACAAATGGTAAATGTTGGCGGGTCGATGCTGCCTTTGTTAACTGCAAGCAAGCCTCCCATTTTAAGCGCCTCTATTTTCTTTTTGTCAAGCACTTCAACACTAAAACCCGACTCTTTGCCAAGCAATACAACTTCATCTGAAAATTTTGTGGCATTTAGTGCGTTTGCAGGCTCATTAACCATATTACGTGCCCAAAAAACTGCTTTTACAAGATGGTTTAAATTCTTAACCTGCGTATCGGTTATTTCTGAATTATAAAGGTTTAACTCGGTAATGGTATGCTTTTTTTTATTTTGCTCATTGGTTTTAAAGTATTTTATAAACTGATAACTTGACAAACAAACACCTTCGGCAAAAGCCATAAGCTCAAATTGGTTAATGCTTGAGCCATCAATTGAGAGTACTGTCTCTTTATTTGATTTTAGCAGGGCAAACATTTCATTGCCTTTTTTTCTGTAATACTCTAAATCTTGATTGTCTTTAATAACTATTAGGTAACTAACATGTTGGTTGTGTACTATCTGTATTATGCTTTTTTCAATTTCAATTTGATTCTTTACAAATGCCTTATCGCCCTCTTTTAAATATTTTGGCAAACCGGTACTTTTTTCGTTAATAAAACTGATACCACCCTTTATATAAAAATCGGGTATATTATTTAATTTGTTTATAATCATTATTTTATGTTTTTATTTATATATATCCTACTTTTCTCTTCAGCAACTTTTAATGTTTATTTTGCTAAATCCTTAAATACATAACTATCAAAATTAAATATTTAATAGTTACTGCATGAGTCCTTTTTAAAAGCCTCGCACTTTATTATTATAAATTATATTTTAAATCAACAACTCACACCGTAACCCCGAAAAAACGGGACAAGCTTTGCGGATTTAAAGTAAATGTACATATTAATTCTACAATATTTTGCATTATTGAAATTGTATTTTGACAATAACAGCAATAGATGCTAAAGTGTTTATTTACGTTTATAAACTTTTACATCGCGGGCATTATGCTTATTTATTATTACAAATATTTCTTTATTGGCTGTATAAACTGATTTTAACGATTTTTTAGGATCGTCAACCGGACAGCCTCCCGGAGTTAAATGGCACTCTAAAATATCTTTTTCGCCCGTAGTTATATTTAACCTGTAATATTCGCTTGAGTACCGCGACTCCTTAATATACAATTGGTTTGTTTCGGAATTATAATATGCACCTGAGAATTCTACCCAATTTGATAAACGGAAATTGGCAACAACGTTATAATCCTTTAAACTATAAACTATTATAAAAGTGGGTTTGTTGCCATAATTAACTATTATGTAATTCTCCTGCCAATCAATCATTAACTCGTTGGCAGTAACTTTACGTTTCATTTTGGTATCTAAGCTCAACACTAACTGATAATCATCTTTAATGTTTTGCGATAACACCATTAATGAAAATAGCATTGTTATTATAAAAAGACTTATATATTTTAGCATGACATTAAATTGGTTTGGTTGGCAATTTTATGAAAAAACAACCAAACTGTCAAATATTTATTCAACAATAAAAAACCCGACCACTACTGATCGGGTTCTTTTGCTATTTTCTGATAATTATTTATTCATTAAGCCGTTTATCCATTTGTAAACATCGTTTCCGTTTGCAAAAAGCAGTAATGCCAGCAACAATACCAACCCTACCATTTGAGCATACTCCATAAATTTATCGCTTGGTTTGCGTCGGGTAACCACCTCGTACATCAAAAACATTACATGTCCACCGTCTAAAGCCGGTATTGGCAGTATGTTTAATATACCGAGCATAATACTTAAAAAACCTGTCAGATTCCAAAACGATTGCCAATCCCACGTACCGGGGAAAATATTACCAATTGCAATAAACCCGCCTACCGATTCATAAGCTTTTGTTTCGGGGTTAAACAACAGTTTAAACTGCTTTAGGTAGTTTTTGCCTACTGTAATTGATTTTTTTATTCCGGCAGGAAAAGCCTCAAAAAAGCCATATGATTTTGTTTCAAGCTTAAATACGTTTTTTGGATAAGCTCCAATTTTTGGATTATCATTAAATATTACATCGAATTTTAATTTTTCTCCATTGCGTTCAACCCATATAGCGGTTGTAGTATTTTTATAGTTTACGATATTTTGTGCAAATTCATTAAAATATAACGTTGGCAACGTATCGATACCAATTACCTTGTCGCCCTCAAGCAAACCTGCCTTTTTTCCTGCCGCACCTTTAACAAATTTATCGATAATAAAAGGTGTACGTGGCGAAACTAACGGCTTGCCTTTAATTAGTTTAGGAATAATATCTTTTGATATTTGTAAATCTATTTGCTCGCCGTTGCGATCAACTTGAATAGTTTGAGCCTCGTTCAATAATATGTATGCAACTAATCCTGAATACTTTTCAATCTCTTTATTGTCAATGGTCAGTATTTTATCGCCGTCTTGTAACCCTATACCCTCGCCAACTTTTTCGGCCACAATACCATATTCCATATTTTTAATCGGCAAATACTCCTCGCCCCATACTTTTAGCACGGCTGCATAAATAAGCACAGCCAATATCAGGTTAAACAAAACCCCGCCAATCATTATCAGCAAGCGCTGCCCTGTTGTTTTTGAGCGGAACTCATCGGGTTTTGGTGGTTGTTTCATCTGCTCCTTGTCCATACTCTCATCAATCATTCCGGCAATTTTCACGTATCCACCCAATGGCAGCCACCCAATACCATATTCGGTTTCGCCCTTTTTATATTTAAAAAGTGAAAACCAAGGATCAAAAAACAGGTAAAATTTCTCTACCCTTGTTTTAAATAGTTTTGCAAAGGTAAAATGTCCAAACTCGTGTACTATAACAAGTATAGACAAACTCAACAACAACTGTGCTATTTTAATTATTACTTCCATTCTTTTATTATTTAATTTAATGCTGCCATTTATAACAGCAATGTATTATTATATTAATGACGACACAAAATCGCGCGTCTCAGTATTAGTAATTACATAATCATTATAGTTTGGTGATTTTACAAACCCGATGCCATTAATGGCTTTTTCAATTAATTCGGGTATTTGTATAAAACCTATCTTCTCTTTTAAAAAGGCATCTACTGCTATTTCATTAGCAGCATTAACAATTGCCGATGTATTACCTCCCTTTTCAAGCGCATCGTATGCTAATGCCAAGCATGGGAATTTATTCAAATCGGGCTGTTCAAATGTTAGGTTCGGAAACAATTTGAAATCCATGCGCGGAAAATCGGAGTGCCACCTATCGGGAAAACTTAATGCATATTGTATTGGCAATTTCATATCGGGCAACCCCATTTGCGCTTTAATACTGCCATCGGTAAATTGCACCATGCTGTGTATTATACTTTGCGGATGCACCACAACCTCAATTTGTTTGTTTTTAACTCCAAATAACCATTTTGCCTCAATTATCTCAAACCCTTTGTTCATCATTGTGGCCGAGTCGATGGTTATTTTTGCGCCCATATCCCAGTTGGGGTGCTTTAATGCCTGTTTGAGTGTTACCTTTTTTAACTCTTCAAACGTTTTGTTTCGAAAAGGCCCTCCCGATGCTGTTAAAATAATCTTCTCAATTTTTTCGGGCTCTCCAGTCAAGCATTGAAAAATAGCTGAGTGTTCTGAATCAACCGGCGTAATAAAAACTTTGTTTTCCTCAACAAGCTTAGTTATTAAATCGCCTGCAACTACCAATGTTTCTTTATTTGCAAGTGCAATATTTTTACCTGCCTCAATAGCTTTAATAGTAGGTTGTAGTCCTGCATAACCTACCATAGCAGTTACAACCGTATTTACAGTTCCCATTTGTACTACTTGGCTAATTGAATCTTGGCCTGCATACACTTTAATATCTAAATCAAAAAGTGCATCTTTAACTTTTTTGTATTGGGTTTCATCGGCAATTACTACGGCATTAGGCTTAAACTCTTTAGCTTGTTTAATTAGTAAATCGGCATTTTTGTTGGCAGTAAGCACCTCAACAACCAAATTGTTAGCATGAGCCCTTACCACATCAAGGGTTTGTGTTCCAATTGACCCTGTAGAGCCAAGTATTGCTATATGTTTATTCATGAAACAGTTTTGTTAAAATACAAAATAATCTTGAGGGTTAAGTGGCTTGCCTTCATGCCAAATTTCAAAATGCAGATGCGGGCCTGTTGTAAACTCGCCGGTATTACCAATTATAGCAATTGCTTCACCAGCTTTAACTCTATCGCCCATCTTTTTTAACAGTTGGCTATTATGTTTATAAACTGAAATAATGTCATTGCTATGTTGTACCTGAATAACATAACCAGCTTCAAGTGTCCACCCCGACAATATTACAGTTCCATCAAGAACACTCAAAATAGGTTCATTTAGGTTTGAAACAATATCAATACCATAATGATTTCCGGCAGCATCATACAAATTTGTAACCGTACCTTTAAGCGGACAATAAAAATGCAGCTTATTAATCTCGAATTCATCTTGAGTAGATTGATAATTGTTTGATGATACATTATAACGGTCTTCCTCTTGTATCTGGAGGCTTAAAACAGAATCGAAATTTGATTTTTGAAACGAAATATTAGAAACCTCAGGCAAGGAATCGGAATTATTAATATATGAGTTTGTCTCTTTTCCGCGCAATATTAAACGAATATTTTCAATATATTGGTCTCGTATTCTAATTTGCTGCTCCAATGAATCCATTCGTATGGCATTTTGCAAATATAACCATCGTATATTACCATCGGGGTAACCGGGTATGTATTCGCGCAAAGGCGTAAATGACACTAATACAATTCCTATGGCTACCAAAAAAACACCTATCAAACCTATCCATACCATAACATTCATGCGTGAAAGCACAGCATACCAAATGTCTTCAAGCGTATCCTCATTTAGTATTACTAAACGATAACGGTCTTTTAGTTTATCGAATAATTTTCGTTTGCCTTTTGGTTCTTCCATTTACCCATTACATTAATTCGTGCAAATATATAAAAGTTTATTAGTTGTGTTGATTAAATAATACATACATTTTTTATGTTGGTATATTTTTTTTGCAAATACATACAAAAAAGAACAGCTTTGTATTTTTATAAATATTTTTTTCAAAAAGCTTGTTGTTTAAAAATAAAGCAGTATTTTTGCACCCGCTAATAAAGAAAACAAGGTTCTAAAAATATTGAAAAAGACATATTGCGGGGTGGAGCAGTTGGTAGCTCGTTGGGCTCATATCCGCCGCGGCGGACATCGGTTCGAAATCCGAGACAGAAATAAGCAAAAGATAAGGTTCTAAAAATATTGAAAAAGACATATTGCGGGGTGGAGCAGTTGGTAGCTCGTTGGGCTCATATCCGCCGCGGCGGA
>CAYQPP010000015.1:0-24195 GCA_964419235.1 uncultured Bacteroidales bacterium | reverse complement strand
GATTAATGCTTTATAAAATGACGAAACTCGCGCATAAACTGAACCCTCTCCCACATGGCAGGGTTTGAATCTGCGTTGTAGCTCAATTTTCCCTTAAAATCTGAAATAAACTTATAGCCTTTGGTTTTCATCCAATTTAAAACAAAACCGTTTAACCCCTCAACTGCGCCCAAGCCGTTTTTATATATTACCGATGCTATTTGAACGGTTGAAGCTCCTGCCAATAGCGCCTTCACAACCGATTCGCCATTATGCACACCCGATGTTGCGGCAAAATCAACATTAACCGAATCCGACATTAAAGCAATCCAGCGTAATGGTATCGCAATATCTGACGGGCTGCTCAACACAAATGCCCCTGCAATTTTTTCTTCATCAATATCAATATCGGGCAAGTAATACCTGTTAAACAAAACAAGCCCCTTTGCCCCTGTTTTTGCAAACTTAGAAATCATTTGCCCCATGGCAGTGTAATAATGGCTCATTTTAACCATAACGGGAATTTTAACCTGCTTAACAACTTTTTCAACCAATTCTAAATACATAGCTTCAATTTCGCCGGCAGGCATATCCATACTGCTTGGCAGGCTAAACATATTCAATTCTATTGCATCGGCACCGGCCTTTTCAATTTCCGTAGCAAGATATGTCCACTTTTGGTTCGATATGCAATTTATACTGGCAATTATAGGAATTTTTACCACCTGTTTCGAATCTGATATCAAACGCAGGTATTTCCTTATTAAATCCTCATGAGGCTCATCATCCATATAATCCATGGTTTCAGGAAAAATATACGGTTTGCCGGTCATTTGCTGCTCCACCTGCTCCATTTCCATTAAAATTTCCTCTTCAAAAATTGACTTTAGCACTACCGCACCAACACCCGACTCCTCTAATTCTTTTATATTCTGAACCGACTCTGTAAGGCCCGAACTTGCTGCCACAATGGGGCTCGATAAATGCAACCCTGCATACTCAATTGATAAATTTGCCATAATTTAATTAGTTTTGTTTAAGAAATTATCTTAAAAATATTTTAATCCTCGATAATAAAATCGGCTAAATAATATATTACTGTTTATAACAAAATATTTTCTGTCTTGTTCTGATTATTTCATTTAATAAAATTTTATTGTAAATTTACCGCTATAAACAATTCAAAATGTCATGATAAGCAAATATTTAAAAGAATTAATTGACAGCAATAACAGGATAATAATTCCGGATTTTGGAGCATTCATGATTCAAGATTCCCCTGATGGAAAGCAAATATCATTTAACGATTTTTTGAAATTTAATGATGGGTTACTGATTAACCAAATTATTAAAACCGAAAAAATCAGTAAAATTCAAGCTGCCGACCAAATAAAGGAGTTTGTTAAAGAGGTTGAAAAAAGCTTTTTACAGAAAAAACCATATGAAATAAAGGGTGTGGGGTTTCTTTCAAAAGACAACCACAATAGTATTAAGTTTGAAACAAAGGCTAAAACTGAGCCTGCGGCAACTGCGGCAACATCGCCAACCGATGTTAAGCCTACTATTGTGCTTGATGAAAAAACTGAAAAGACAAAGGCTAAAACCGATAAAAAAACAGTAGCCCAACCAGTAAAAGAAGAAAAAAAATCGACACCACCAGTTGCTCCAACCACAAAGACTGCACAACCAAAAACTGAAGCATCAAAAGTTGAGGCACCAAAAGCAACACCACCTAAAACCGTGCCCCCAAAGGCTCCTGAGAAAAAAACTATTCCGACTACAACAAATACAAAAACGGCCTATAAAAAACCTACAACCACAAGCACACAAAGCTCCGACAACAATACTACCAAAATATTAATTATTATTGCTGCAGCGGTTATAATACTTGGTGGCGGAACATGGGCATTTTTTAAATTCGACTTAATAAGCCTATTTAGCAAAACTGAGGCACCTGCCCCTGTTGTTGAGCCCGTTGTTGTTATTGATACGGTAGCCGCGGTTGACACCGTAGCTGTTGATACGGTTGAACAACCTATTGTTATTGAAGAGCCCGTTGAAGATACAAGAACAAAGTATTACCTGATTGGTGGAAGTTTTAAGGTAGTATCAAATGCCGAAAACTTTAATCAAAAACTTATTAATGAGGGATATAACTCTGAAATTATTGTACGCAATAACGGTTTTAATTGTGTAAGCTATAAAGTTTTTTATGAATGGAACGATATAGTTAACGAATGGCGACAGATGAAAAACACAAATCCTCAAATATGGATTTTAATAAAATAGAATAAAAAGCCCTTCGGGGCTTTTTTTTATGCAAAGTTATTTTTTATTGCTTTTTGTAATATTTGAAACTCATGTTCAAAATTGGAGGTAAAAACCTCTTTCCCTATCTGCTTTTTAATAGCATCTATTGTCCAAAACCTGCCTCCGTCGAGCTCTTGGTTGTGGGTTTTTATTTTACTCCCGTATTGGGTTACAAAGCTAAACACCAGCTCCGACTCCACCTCTGTTTTCCATACATATTTAATAAGCAACTGCGGATTAAACCCTTCAATGCCAATCTCCTCTTTAGCCTCGCGGGCTAAGCTTGTTTCAATAGTTTCGTTAAGGCTTACATGCCCACCTACTGAGGTATCCCATTTGCCCGGCTGAATAAGTTTGTGCATTGGTCTTTTTTGCAAAAACAGTTCGCCGTTACCGTTAAAAACATGCAAATGAACAACGGGGTGCAGCAAATCACTATTTTTATGGCATTCGGTTCGGGTGGCTTTTCCAATAACCTTCCCATCGGGGTTAACCACAGGTAACCACTCTTGATTTTTTAGCTTACGGTTTTTCAAAGACTTGCCTACAAATTCTATTACAAAATAAACCGCAAACAAAATATAAAACAACCCGCCACTTATAAAAGCCCACGCCTCTTTGCTCATAAACCAAACCGAATAAAACACCAACCCCGTATGAACCAAAAAAATAAAAAACAGTATTTTAAGGCTGCGCATAAGTTGCTTGTATTGAGCATCGGTAAAAGCCATATCTTTAAAATACCTTTTTGACATGGCAAGAATAAAATTTTGTGGGGTAAAAACCGAAACGCCAATCAGCGTGCAAGTAATAACACCTATTATAGCCGGTTTTAGTTTAAAAAAAATATCGTTGTCAAGCAGTATCGACACGCCACCCAATGCAACTATTAAAAGGGTATCAAAAAGTATGAATTTATCGAATGTTTTATCTTTAAACCAAAGAAATATGGTTTCGGAAACACCTACGCCAATTGCTACCAAAAGCCCAATTTTTGTGCCCCAAATTTCGTCGGCTACAATAAAAATAAACAGGGGAAGCAATCCGGGCAGCAGTTTTACCAATAGTTGCTTAATGTTCATCTTTTTCTCTATAAAGGAATAATCAAAGTCTGCCCCTCTTTGAGCGGTGCATTTTCGGCAATTTTAGTCGCAGTGCAAATAATTTTTATCTTAACATTGTATTTATCGCTTATGGTACTAAACGACTCGCCTTTTTTAACCGTATGAATTGCCTTAACGGGAATTTTAATAAACGAGCCGGCAATTAAATTTGTTGCCTTTTTGCCATTAATGTTGATAAGTTTTTTTTGCGTAGTATTATACCTAATTGCAATACGGTACAGGTTTTCGCCATATTTAACCTTGTGTTTGTAATAGACATTGCCTGCAACTGTTTTTTTCTTATCCTTATTTGTTTTACTGTCGGTTTTTTTGTTTTTAACCGCTTTTTGCGGAGTCTGCTTAACGGTTTTTTCAACCTTTGGTTTATTATCGGCTAAAACCTCCTTTTTAGGTGCTCTGTTTTTTTCAATATTTAACGGCACATCACTTTCAACGCCCTTAATTTCATTAACAACCTGTTTTTCGCTTTTTTTGCCCTTTATAGCCTCAAAAGCCTTATACCCGCCATAACCAACTGCTGCAAGTGCAACTAAACCAATTAACCCAAACAATATGGGTTTAAAATTAACTTTAGCTTTTTTATTGGGCAGCTCATGTACCTGCGAAAAATCTAATACCTGCACTGATACACAATCGGTACCGCCTTTTTCTTTTGCCATCTCAATTAAATTTTGGCATTTATGCTCGGGCGATTTATCGGCATCGGCCAATACCTCGGTAATCTCAACTTCGGTTAGCTGGTCGGTTAACCCATCGGTGCAAACCAAATAAATATCATTTTCGGCGGCAGCCAGCGGATTTTTGCACACACCAAACTTAATGTCTTTGCTTTTGCCCAAAAGTATCTTCACTTCTGCCTCTGCCCCTTTTGCGGCATCATCAACATGGTCGCGCGTAAGCGGTTGGAGCTGGTTATTTTTAAATACATAAATTCGGCTATCGCCTGCGTAGGCATAGTACAATTTACCATCGCGGTAAATAACAATTGCCAATGTGCTGCCTATACCTCTGTATTTTTCGTTTTTACGGGTTTGCTCAAACAGTGTGAAATTTGCATAGGTTATGGCATTGGTCAAAGCCTTGGACATATCTTTGTACGAGCGGTTATAAAAGTATTTTTTAATACTCTCGGCTATTAACTTCGATGCCAATGCACCATGCCCTTCAACTCCGTCATGGCCATCGCACACCACAAATACATGCCCGTTCAATATCTTAAACTCCGAAACTGCATCGGTATTAAACTCTTTAACCTTACCATTATCGGTTATACTGCCAAAATTTATATTCAAAAATTTATTCATCCTGAAAAATCAATTAATTGTTTTACTAATCCTTCAATAACAATTGTATCAGCTTATATATTTACATAGAACTGAATTTTTATACAAAGAAATAAACTAAAATTACAACAACCACTAAAGATGGCAACATATTTATAACTTTTATTTTAGAAATCTCAAGAATATTCAATCCCATACCGATAAGCAACAGTCCGCCAACCGCCGACAACTCGTTAATCATCAGCTCCGACATACTATCACTCAGTAAGTTAGCGAATAATGTTAATCCCCCTTGATACAATAATAACGGAATTACCGAAAATATAACACCAACACCAAGCCCTGCGGCTAAAGCTATCGAAGATATGCCATCCATCAACGATTTTGCCAGCAGCAGGTTTGGGGTATTACCAAGCCCCTCCTCAAATGCCCCCAAAATTGTCATCGACCCCATGCAGTACAGCAAAAATGCCGTAACAAAACCTTCGCTAAAATTACTATTGTCCGATTTTAAGATTTTTTTAATATAATCCGAAAATTTGTTAAGCATGTTTTCAAGCTTAAACCAAGTACCCAACAACCCCCCAACCACAATACTTAATATCATAATTAAATAATTATCGGTTTTTAAAGCCATGGCTACTCCTATAAACAGGGTAAAAAGCCCAATGCCCTGAAATGCAATTTTAATATATTTTTTTGGTATTTTAGAATGAAAAACCAACCCTATAAGGCTGCCTGTAATAATTGCCCCCGCATTTATAAGTGTTCCTATCATAATGTTTTATTATAAGCTTTAGTCATATATCGTGATGTATTAACAATTGTACATTAGATTAGCACCCAAATTTATTTGTGTGTATAAAACAATTACAAAACACCAAGCTTTAGCTTGGTATTATTCTCATAACATTGCATATAAGCATAGTGTGTATTTGAAAGTGTTGTTTTTTTGTTCGCACATATAACCAATTGGCAGTATTAGGTTTATATCGTTTTACCCACCAGTATTTTATGTATGCTTTTTTTTGCTTGGATAAAACAAATGTTTTTTGTCAAGAAAAACTATCTGAAAGATGAAACCTTGTTCAATAAATCCAATTATTCTTTCCTTACCTTGAATTCTAATTGAAGCCCATTCTGTATCTTCTGATAAATGAATAGGTAAATAAAAATCCGATTTTGGTGGGATTTCTTTGCCATAAATTTTTATTATTTGTGAACTTATAGCTTGTTGCAATGTCAAACTACACAATCCAGATATCCTTTCTAATGCTTTTGAAAGTAATGTATTTATTTCCCAATCTTCAAAATTCTGACCTTGCGATCTATCTAAATTCTTTAATCCGAAAACAATAAGGTTGCTTTTTTCAAGCCCTTGCTGTTTTATTTGTAAGGATTTACTTTTTCTTAAATATTTACTCGAATCTCTCTGATTAAATCTATTCTTCCTCATACAGTGATTCAATTAAATCATTCATATTCTCAATATAAGGAACAGCTCCATAATCTCCTTTTAAATAATTTTTTTCAAACTTTGCATCTTTCCTAACTTTTCCATAATCATATAAAGAATTTAGTGATGTTACACCAAATTGATCTTTTTCAGTAAACCAAATTTGGTCTCTTCTAAAAGACTCCGAATTTAAAACGTTAGTATCATGTAAAATAAATGCAAATTGAGCATTGCGCTTATTAAGCCCATGAAAAAGTTTCAGTAAATATTTACTTAATAAAGTATGGAGTCTAGAATCTAATTCGTCAATTAATAATATCTTACCATTTACAAGAGTGTCATATATCGGTCCAAGAATATATACTAATTTCTGTGTTCCTTTTGACTCTTCTTGATGAAAATCAAACGGAATAGTATTATGTATAATATTGGTTTTATCATAAACCTTATGCCATGATTTTAATTTTGGAATTGTTTTTTGTTTCTCTTGCAAATTACTAATTGCCTCTAATGCAAGTCTTAGTTCCTTCTTTTCTTCAGGAATCTCCAATTCTTCAATATTTAACTGCTCTATCAATTCATCTTCAACTGAAAGTTTGGATATTTCAAGAAATGAAATAAATTTATTAACCCAATGTCTAAATTTATCATCATTCTTTATTTTATTTGTAGTATATCCACTGTACCTATCATCATCTATTCCAGATACAAAATTTACATCTTTGAACCATTCAATTACACTATCTGAAATTTGTCCATTAAATTGAGAACATACAGATAAAAATAAAACATTATCTCTTGTTTTATCTTCTAACCCTACTCCTTCTTTGAATTGAGCTTTATTAATTTTTATTTCTTTCTCCTCACGAATAAATAGAGATGTCTCGATTTTCTTTGGAATATGGAATAACCATTCAGATTTTATTAATCCATCTTGGATATCAAAGCCATATCTATACTGCCTCTCGTTCTTAACAAATACTACTTCAAGGGTTGAAGGTTTAGAGTTAGTTTCAATACTTAATTTAAATGGTTGAATTGATTTTTCTTTAAAATTTTCACTAATAGCATTCTGAAATGAAGAGAGAACAACTCTCTTCATATCTTTTAGTGCTTTTAATAAATTGCTTTTACCACTTGCATTTGCTCCATAAATAGCATTAGCTTTTAAGACTTTGTAGTTATTCCAAAAAAAAACATTTTCAACTTCGTGTTCTTTAGCAGTACTACTCCCAATGAAACTCAATACAATTTCATTTTTAAAGGATTTATAATTATCAACTAAAAATTGAATTATCATGATTTTGTAAATTTTTAACAAAAATAAAGAAAGTTAATTCAACTTCCTAATATTCTGTGAATAATTTACAATTTATCCTATACTTGTGGACAACATCACGATATTTGATTTAAAACATATTTTTTCAATAACTCTTTCCAAAATTCTTAAAATCATGATATTTTTTTTATGCAAAAAAAACAATTTTAACTAAATTCATGCATCATACCTACACATATTTAGCTAAATTCATGTATCATACTACACGTATTTAGCTAAATTCATGTAGCGACAAATATGTAAAAGCTAAAAATTAACGGTTTATAAGTGAGAGGTGTCAGTACTAAAACTAATTATTTTTAATAACTACCGACTTTACCTGAATACCTTTCAGCCTGCCAAGCTGCCCTGTTAAACCTCCGAGTTCGTCTGTTGTGCCTTCTAAAACCAACGATATTATACTTTTATCCTGCTCCCT
This sequence comes from uncultured Bacteroidales bacterium, assembly GCA_964419235.1. GTDB lineage: Bacteria > Bacteroidota > Bacteroidia > Bacteroidales > SZUA-534 > GH45. The sequence goes on along the minus strand of CAYQPP010000015.1, from coordinate 16,286 downwards.
TAGCCTAATGCCCTGCCGCCCGATAACAATATTGGCATAATTAGAGATTATTTGGTTAAGCCTCTCGATTTCCTGCTTACTTTCAACCACAATTAAAACCGAACCAATCCTATCTTCCATAATATCAATTTTTGGATAAATATAATAAATAATACCGCCGCAAGAAAGTAATACCAAACACTTTGTTTTTGCCACACTACTCATATCCCATAACCAATCAGCCTATTGTTTGCGACACACATGATAAAAGTCATTACAACAAACACTAATAAATACTTGCAAGGCTACCTGTCAATTAAAAAAGATTGCTAATTTTGGTTTATTGAAATACAATTACTTATGGCTGAAAAAACTGAAATAATTATTTGTCTCGGCAGTTCATGTTTTGCCCGTGGAAATAAAAAAACGCTACATGCTATTCAATCGTATATTAATGAACATCAATTAGATGAAAAGGTATTTTTGCATGGCGGACACTGTTTTGGACATTGCGAAAAAGGACCTATTTTAAAGGTAAACCAAAAAATTTACGAAAAGGTTGACCATTTGAATGTAATTGATATTCTTGCCAATGAATTTGAAAAAGTATTATAAATTAAACCCTACCCGAAATAAATTCGGGGTAAGCCATTGAGGGATTATTATTTACATTTTGTTCTTCCACACCTGTCTGCCGACAGACAAGAAAGGACATGATTAAATATCAATTGCTTAACTAATATTTAAACGGATGAAATTGATAACATCAATTAAAAAGAATTGCCAACTGTGCTACGCCTGCATTAGGGTGTGCCCCTCAAAAGCCATTAAAATTGAGGATGCTCATGCACAAGTAATTCACAACCGGTGTGTAGGATGCGGGCATTGTGTTTCGGTTTGCTCGCCCAATGCCTTAATATACGCCGATTCTATTGAACAGACAAAGCATCTGTTAAAATCGGAAAATAAGGTTGTGGCAATTTGCGGTTCAAGTATTGCCGGTGAATTTACCGATATTACCAGCCGCCGTAATTTTGTTGGAATGATAAAAGCACTTGGGTTCGACCACGTAACCGAAGCAGCTTTTGGTGCCGATTTGGTAGCGTTGAAATATCGCGAGCTGCTCAATAACTTTAAAGGAAAATACTACATAACAACCAACTGTCCGTCGGTGGCATATTATGTCGAAAAATTCCACCCGAGTGTAATTAACAATCTGGCGCCTATTGTTACGCCAATGATAGCCATGAGCAAGGTTGTGCACAAAAAATACGGCAGCAACACCAAAGTGGTGTATATTGGCCCCTGCACAGCAGCAAAAATGGAGGCCGAGCGCATAACTGACGATGGCAAGGTTGATGCAGTTTTAACTTTTGTTGAGCTGCGCAAAATGTTTAAGGAGATGGATATTACCGAAAATAAAGTGGAATATTCAAATTTTGATCCGCCACACGGCGGAAAAGGAACGCTGTTCCCCATTAGCCGTGGTATGTTTCAATCGGTTGGCATTAACGACGATTTACTTACAGGCAGGGTAATAATTACCGAAGGGCGATACAATTTTATTGAGGCAATTAAAGAGTTTGAAGACCTGCAAAGCCTTAAACAGCATGTTGATATATTTTACTGCGACGGTGGCTGTATTATGGGCCCCGGCACCTCGCCCGGCGGACAGAAATTCCACAGACGCACAATGGTTATCGACTACACAAGAAAAAGGCTGGAAACAATAAGCAAGGAGATTTGGGTAAAAGATGTAGAAGAGTATATGAAACTCGATTTTAGCCGCACCTACAAACAAGATGACCAGCGGATGAAAGCCCCTGACGAAGACAAAGTTAAAAATGTTTTAAAGGCCTTGGGCAAAACACAGCCTACCGACCATATTGATTGCGAGGCTTGCGGATATAAAACTTGCAGGGAATTTGCCACGGCTGTAAGCCAAGATTTGGCAAAGCCCGATATGTGCATGATTTTTAATATTAAAAATAAGCAGAACTTTATTAAAACCCTAAAGGTAACAAACGAAAAATTGGAGAAAACCCGAACTGCCTTAGAGGAATCGGAAAAAATTGCACAAGCCGAAAAAGAGGCTGTAAAGGTGGTATCAAATACCACAAATATAATGCTGCAAAAAATTCCGTCGGGCGTGGTAATCGTTGACAAAAACCTAAAAATATTTCACTCAAACAACAGTTTTATAAAGCTGCTTGGCGAAGATGCCGAGAATATCAACGAAGTTATACCCCAACTAAAAGGAGCCGATTTAAAAACCCTGCTGCCGCCAAATATCATAAACCTTTTTCAATACACAATATCAAACAATTCGGGTATTGAAAACCGCGATATAAAAATAGGCGAGCTACTTCTGAATATATCTATCTTCCCAATCAAAAAAAATGAACTGGTTGGGGCAATAATCCGCGATATGTATCTGCCCGAAGTGAGGCACGAGGAGGTTGTTAACCGAATAACCGATGTTATTGACAGAAATTTAAAAATGGTACAGAATATTGGGTTTTTATTGGGCGAAGGAGCCTCAGAGACCGAACAGATGTTAAAATCAATTATAAACTCATACAAATCAGACAAAAAATAACAAATAAAGGGCACTTGATGCAAAGCCAAATGCCAGTAAAACAACTAACAATAAACAATTACAATGAACCAACGGTTTTATATAGAGGTAAATTGCCAACAAAAAAATCATGAAGATGAGCGCATTTGCGGCGATGTGTTTTTGTCGGAGCGAATAAAAGAAGAAAACCGGATAATTGCCGTGTTAAGCGATGGCATGGGGCATGGAGTAAAAGCAAATATTTTGGCTACGCTTACTGCCACCATGGCACTAAATTTTACAAAAGAACATAAAGATTTTAATACCATTGCCGAAATAATAATGAATACCCTGCCGGTTTGCAGCGTGCGTAAAATAAGCTACTCAACCTTTACAATTATTGATATTGAATTAGATGGTAAGGTTCGTATTTTAGAATACGACAACCCCCAAACAACAATATTCAGGAACGACAAAGAGTACAAAGCCGAATGGCAGTGCATAATACTCGATAGCGAAAAAAACTACGGGAAAGAGTTGCGCGCTTGCACTTTTTACCCAAAAAAAGGCGACCGTATAATATTCTGCTCCGACGGTGTTGCGCAATCGGGATTGGGATCGAAAAAATACCCCTTTGGTTGGGGAAACATAAACCTTAAAAATTTTATTGTAGAGTCTCTACAAAAAAAGCCTTTTTTATCGGCTCACAAACTTGCAAAAAAGGTTGTAAACATTGCGGTAGGAAACGATAACTACAAACCAAAAGATGATACATCGTGCGGGTCGATCTATTTTAGGGAACCACGAAAACTACTGCTGGTTACAGGCCCGCCATACGAAAAAAAGAAGGATATCGACTTGGCAATGTCAGTTTATAAATACCAAGGAAAAAAAATATTGTGCGGCGCCACCACCGCCGAGGTAGTTGCGCGCGAATTAGGATTAGAGATTCGCGACAGCATGGAATTTCTTGACAACGACCTACCGCCAATTTCATATATTAACGGCATTAATTTAGTTACCGAAGGCATTTTAACCTTAACCAAGGTTACCGAATTGCTAAGAAACCACGACAGCAGCTTTGTTGCAAGTAAAGGTCCTGCCGACCAAATTGTAGAGCTGTTTTTACAAAGCGACGAAATACATGTTATTATTGGCACACGCATTAATATTGCACACCAAGACCCTACCCTGCCTGTTGAACTTGAAATTAGGCGAACGGTAGTAAAACGAATAGTAAGGCTACTTGAAGATAAATTCCTTAAAGAGGTGTCGATGGAGTATATTTAGTGCTTGCACAAAATTGAGTCAATTATTTTCATATATTTTGAAAAATAGATTATTTCTCATGCGAAATATACAAAGTCTATGTAATAATTTTAAGCAATGTGTTTATTATTAACACATTAAATCTTTGCTTTATACTCAATTAATTAACAAATTCACACCGACACAAAAACTACTGTTTTTTAATTTTTATAACTTTTCGAAAGGGGCTCAACCTTAAAATATAAATTAATAGGGTTACCCATTTAAATCGCATCTTAATTTACAAAAATTGTCCTTTCATGCATAAAAAGATAGTAAGGATAGTTTCGCTTTAACAGATTCGTGGTAGAGAATTTTTTATTAAAGCACGGCCTAAAATAACCGCACCATTGCCGTCTATTTTTTAACAAACTTTTTTGTAATTGTTTTGCCGTCAATATTTATTGCTACTAAATAAAAGCCGGCTTGCAGCCCTGATATATCAATATTGATATCGCTATTTTTATCAGGGTATATATTTTGGGATACCAACCTTCCAAAAACTTCGTAAATTTCGATATCAACTTTTTTATTATGTTCAGAGCCTAAATTAATGTTAATCTCGTTGGTTGCCGGATTTGGATAAAGTTTAATATTATCAGCAAAATCGGGTGTTTCGTTTATAGCTGTAAAACGTCCAATCTCCAAAGCAATTATATGCGACAGTTTTATTCCCCACGAGTTGTCGGGGTGTGAGTATGGCCACCACTCTTCATCATAATTAAATTCCCATGCAGTATTTACCTCAGCCTCTTCAACAGTCATTAGGGCAACAGTATCGCCTTCGTATTGTGGCAAAACCACCGACAGGTATATCGAGCCGTTTATTTCAATAGGCGGGTCAAAGCTGCAATACACATAATCTTTATCGGCTTTTTCTTTTATCTCTTTTAAAGTTGCCTTTGCCGAGCCCAAAAGCGTTGACGGGCTTCCCATATTATCTTTCAGCACTTGCAGTTCAATCATTGTGTTGTCGCGTCCGGTGGCGTAACCAAAAGCTACATAGGCTCCGGTTACGGCATTGCGGTTGCCAAACTCGGTTTTGTTGTAAAATTCGGCTTTGGCTTTATCTTGGTAAATGTTGTTTCCTGCTAAATAACCACCGTCGTTGGCAAGGTAAAACGCTAAGTTTTGTCCGGCAACCCAGTGTGCAACATTTATTAAATCGGCAACTTCGGTATCTCCCGATTCGGTATCCATACCATCTAAAAATGCAACGCCCGAGTTTAAGGGGTCTAACCAGTGTTTTAGCTGTAAATCGTAATCGGCATATTTATCGTATGTAACCGAAAACATCTGGAAAAAGTCGCAGCTGTCAACAGAGCATGATGCCTCGCCACCTGTTAAAGTGCCGATAATTCGTTTATTTTGGTCAAATAGCGGGCTGCCCGACGAGCCTCCTTCGGTAGTGCCGTTGTCCCAATAGTTTATTCTCCAAAAACTATTTGGATCGTATCCCCAACCAACGTAACTAACCACATCGGCGGGGTCAAAATCGTGCGATATTTTTTTTACATCGCCCCAAGGGTGATGAATGCATGTCTCTTTTTCGGGTGTTGTGCCCCTACTGTCCCAACCGGCAAAAAAAGGTTTATAGTTTAAAGGTATATCGGTTGACAGCTTTAATAGTGTAAAATCTAAATATCCTTGATTGTTGTTTTTTGTTGCCACTAAATCGGCTCCCGATATACTTTGATCAACCGAACCGTCGGGGCCGTCGCATGTAGGAGATTCGTAGTTAAAAACAAACACCGTGTTTTCAGCTTTAGTTTGGTTGTTTACGCAGTGATTGGCCGAAAGTACATATGGAGCTTTATTTTGAGATGTGTTATTTACCAAAGAGCCTGAACACAACAACGAGTTGTTGATTATCATTCGGCATACCGACTTTTTTTGAACTTGCCAATTGGCACCCTCAGGGCAGTTAACGTCAATATTACATTCGCCCGAAGCACCATATTGACCATCTTTTTTACCAAAAATATTCAGATAATCGTGTCCGATTGTGCCTATTGTTAATTCGCCATTAAAATCAACATCTTCGGGTTCGTAATATTCAATTACAATTTCGTCGCCGGGTATCGGGGCAATTGCCAACGAGCCGTACTCTTTATTGTTTTTATCGGTAAAAGCCCCAATTTTATAGGTTTTATCGGGCGAATAGACAAAAACTTCAGCACCTTCAGGAATTAAATACTTGCTAAAAGTAAAATTGATACTATATGCACCTTCCGATTTTAACCTTATGCGCCACAGCCTATCGCCATTGTCAAGTTGAATCCACTCTCCGGCTTTATCAATACTTTTATTAAACTCTATTGTTTCTGCAAAAGCAAATGTACCATGTTTTGTAAAATCTCTATTTTCTATTTTTGGAATTTGTACCGCAGGTAGTAAAATAGCATCGGGCAATCCTTTTTGTAAGGTTTGCTGCCACGAATATGGAAGCCCCCCTTGGCTGATTTGAGCAACAGATATACTTATTATTATATGGGCTAATAAAATCGATAATATTACTTTCTTCATTATGGTAGAGCTTTTGTGAATCACAAATTTGAGAAAATTATTGCTATTATTTGATTTTTTTATGGTTTTTTACACGAACCATGCGGGCTGATAAATAAATGCACTTTAGTGAAAGTTAATTTTTATAATAGTAAAAAAATTAGTTGAAAAATTTGTTTGACCTATGAACTTAACAAATTACAAATATATGATTTATGTTTTTTTATGAATATTCGGGTTAAATTGTTAGATTTGTTATGACCTCTTTTAGGCAGACTTATTTTTAAATTTCAACAATGGCTGTATTAAATTATAAGATTAAATTATTGATACCGGTTTTTTTGTTTTTTTGTTTTTTGCCTATTAGTAAGGCAGGCAATATACCTGTGTATGTGAGTGTGCAAAATGCTCCGGCTCCATATTTCGATTTTAATGAGCAGCAGGAGCCACAAGGCTTTATTTTCGATATTTTTCAAACGCTTAATAACGATGCATTTGGTTTAATGTTTTTGCGCGATACATCTCAAATAAATTATAACGATTTAATATTTGGGTATATAACAAAAAACAGAGTGCCTGCCGATTATTATTTTTTAGAATTCCCACATTCTATTGATTATTATGTATTTACAAGAAAAGCAAATAGCATTAGGTCGCTTAGTGATTTACTTAATAAAAAGGTAATTATTTTAAACAACGATTTGCCTTACCATGTGCTTTATGAAAATAAAGCATCGCATATTTTAAAGGTAAAATCGTATAGCGAGGCGCTAAGAATGTTGGCTGCCGGTATAAATGATTGTGCAATTATCCCATTTCAGGTTGGGAAAAAAATTATTGATGAACAGAAGTTGAAAAACATCGACTACCTTATTACCCCTTTTTTATCGTTTGAGTTTGGAATAGCTATCCCTAAGAAAAGGGTTGAAATTATTCAACAATTTAAAACAGGTTTGCAAAATAGTTTAAATAACAATGAGTACAAACTGATTGAAAAAAAGTGGTTTGTGTACCCATCGGCAAATAATTCCGAAATAGGAATATCCAACAAGGCACTTTTGTTTTTAATTTTGGGTTTAGTAACTATTATTTTGGCGTTAATAGTTTTTATCAGGTTTTTAATTAAAGAGATTAGTGCATCAACACACGATTATTTAAAAGAGATAAGACGAACAAGCATATCGCCTTTAACAATTGATATTAACAATCCTTTAGTTGGCAAACTATTGACAAATGCACCGATATGGCTGTTTGTTAACGATGCAGATGAAAAAATACATTATATCAGCCGGTTGTTGTTGTTAGATACATTGGGAACCGATATTGAGCCCGACGATTTAAAAGTGTCGAATATTTTTAATGATAAAATATCAGGATTGTTAACTGCTTATGACAAAGATTTGGCAAGTAATAAATCGTATTTAATTACCGAGCAAATAGAATTTGAACTAAATAACGAAAAGTTTAATAAATGGTTAATAAAATATCCGCTCCGCATTAAAGAGAACAACAGGTTACTGTATTTGAATATATTTATAAAACCAATAATTGAGGGCAATTCAAGCTTAAATAGTTTGACTCCTGAATTGCTTTTACATTCAGTAATTGATGCTTTGCCCCATTTAGTTTATATTAAAAACACAAAGGGCGAATATCTTGACGGAAATAAGGCTTTTGTTAAATTTCATGGTAAATCAAAGAGCGAGATAATAAGTAAAAATGATTTTCAGATTTTTGATAAAGAGAAAGCCGAAAATTGTGCAAAAACCGATAGTTTGGTGTTTGAGTCGGGGCTTGTGTGGGAAAGCCAAGATTGGGACAGTATGTATAACGGCGAGAATCTGAAATTTGAAAATACTAAAATACCTCTATACAATAAAAAAGGTGAGATTTTTGGCTTGGTAGGAGTGTCGCATGATATAACACGCAGGCATAAATATGAGCAAGAGCTGGAACTGGCAAAAGAAAAGGCCGAAGAGTCTGATAGGATAAAATCGTCGTTTTTGGCAAACATGAGCCACGAGATACGGACGCCCATGAACTCAATTATTGGTTTTAGCGACTTGCTTGCCGACCCCGATTTAACCCTCGACCAAAGAATTGAGATAATTGATATGATTCAATCAAACGGGCATACACTTATCGACCTGATTGATGATATTATTGATTTTTCGCGAATTGAAGCGGGGCAGATACACCTTAAATATAGTGACTTTAACCTGAATACGGTTTTTAAAGACGCATATAATTATGGAGTTACAAAAAAGACACAGCTCAACAAAGAACATCTTAATTTAACTTACACCATAGGCTCCATTGAAGACGAGTTGTTAATTCACTCCGATCCTTTTAGGTTACGACAGGTTTTAAAAAATATTCTGAGCAGTTCAATAAAGTTTTCTACTTCAGAGAGTCTGTTTTTGGGATACATTATTGTGGAAAACACCTTGTTGATGTATATAAAAAACGATAATAGTACCGTTTCTGATGCAATAATAAATAAAATGCTTGACGACAATTTGCAATCGCAGTTTAGTTTTTCTGATATTGAAGAATCGGCAGGTATTGCTTTGATAATAGCAAAAAACGTGGTTGAAATGATTGACGGAAAAATGTATTCTGAAGAAGCAATGCCGGGAAAATCAGACTTTTATCTTACAATCCCTTTAAGTAAGAGTAAATTTAAAAAATCGGCAAAAGCAAAACCAAACCTTGTAGATACGCCTGCTTGGAATGGTAAATGCATTTTGGTTGCCGAAGATGAGAATATAAATTTTATTTTGCTTGATGAGGTGCTATCAAAAACAGGCGTTGAGATAATTAGGGCTAATAATGGAAAAGAGGCCATTGAATTATTCAAAGAGAACAAACAAAAAATAGACTTGATACTCATGGATATCAGGATGCCGGAGATTAACGGTGCCGATGCATCGCGTAAAATACTTGAAAATGCCCCCGAAACCATTATAATAGCCCAAACAGCATATGCATTGCCCGAAGATAAAGACCAATACTTGAATGTTGGTATAAAGTTTATTTTGACCAAACCAATTGACCCAAGCGAGTTGTATTATGTTTGTAATAAATACTTGTTTGGACAATAGGGTATTTTTTAGGATAGCGGTCATAGAATTAAGAAAAATGATTTACTAACCTAAAAATTTAAAACCATGAGTACAACAATCTTAAAAATTAAAGAGAAGGCAACCGTTGTTTTGATAGCCTTTTTGCTGTCAAACACTGTATTTGCCGTACAGTCCAATCTTTTTAAAAAAGATAAGGGCTCCGATAACAAAACATTTGTTACATATAATGGTAAAGTGGTTGATAAAGACAACCAAACCCCGTTAGTGTTTGCCTCTATTTCGGTTGAAGGCACAAATATTGCCACGGTTACAAATTCCGAAGGCAAATTTTCAATTAAAATACCAAAAAACAAGCTTGATGGTAAAATCAAAATCTTATACATGGGTTACAAAAACAAGATTTTACCCATATCAACGCTTAAACCGGACAAAAATAATTTAATTGAACTGAAAATTGTTACAATAAATCTAACCGAAATAAGCGTATTCCCTAATAATCCGCGGCTTTTAATCGAAAAAGTGATTGAAAACAGAAGTAAAAACTATCACAACGAACCGGTTTTAATGACTGCTTTTTACCGCGAAACAGTAAAGCGACACCGTAAATATGTTGGCTTGTCAGAGGCCGTGGTTGAGGTTTACAAACAATCTTATAAAAGCAATAAAAAAGATGCGGTAAAACTTTATAAAGGCCGAAGTAGCCGCGATGTTGAGAAAATGGACACATTGCTGTTTAAACTTCAAGGAGGGCCTGCCTCATCTCTGCTCTTAGATATTATAAAAGACCCTTATATGATATTGGCAGATGATGTGCTCGATAGTTACGACTACTCTTTTGCAAATATTACCAGAGTTGACGGAGAACTGAACTATGTAATTGAATTTAAACAAAGCCCGCATGTTATTACACCCCTTTTTTACGGAAAATTTTATATAAATATGGAAAGTTTTGCCATATCGAGCGCCTTTTTTAGCCTTAATACCGACAACAGGGCCGAGGCGAGCGCAATGTTTGTAAAAAAGAAACCATTAGGAGTATCGGTTTATCCAACATCGGCCGATTATTTGGTAAAATATACCGAAAAAGACGGCAAATGGTATTATAGCTATTCGCGCGGCGAGGTGGCTTTTAAGGTAAAATGGAAAAGAAAACTGTTTAGCTCAAATTTTACAACAATGGTTGAAATGGCAGTTACCGACTGGAAAAAAACCGAGGATAAAATATTTAGACCATCAGACAGGATTAAAATGAATACAATTATGTCTGAAAAAGTTAAAGGGTTCGGCGATAAAGATTTTTGGGGAGAGCAAAATATTATCGAGCCTGAAAAATCAATTGAGTCAGCAATAAAAAAGATAATGAAGAAGTTATAAATTGTATGTTAAAAGTTTGATATGCCTTACAACGATAAGCAATTGATACAAGCCATTAAAATTGGAGATATAAAAGTCTTTGAAGACTTGTTTCGATTGCTTTATCCGGCATTGTGCGGTTATGCACTAAAAATATTAAAAGACCCCGACCAGTCCGAAGAAATTGTTCAGGAAGTGTTCTATACATTATGGAAAAAGCGCAAAACCATTGTTGTTAACGTGTCGCTAAAGTCGTATCTGTACAAGGCGGTTTATAACAAAAGCTTGCATTTTATTGAGCATCAAGCTGTGGTTAACCGTTATGCCAGCTCATATAAACAAACGGCTACACCCTTTTACAAACCCGACGATGCAATGCAAACAGGCGAAATGTACGAGGTTTACAAAAAAACATTAAAAGAGTTGCCTTACAGGTGCCGCGAGGTTTTTCAGCTAAGCAGAAATTATGGTTTAAAATACCGCGAAATAGCCGAAAAATTGTCAATTTCGGTAAAAACCGTCGAGGCAAGCATGGGTAAAGCGCTAAAAGCATTTAAACATAGCTTTGCAGAGTATCAAAATATTTAAAAATGGATAAAGCAGATAAAAATATTATAAATAATTGGGCTAAGGATTTTGCAGATGGCAAATTTAATAATCCTTATAAAAATGTTGACGGCAATTATTCTGTAAGCTTATCAGAGGAGTTTGAGATTTATAAAAAAACATGGAAAACAGTTGAGCAGATGCAACAGATAGAGCAATTTGATACCGATAAGGCTTGGGATAAGCTTTTTGGTAAAATAACCGAAAGCAATGATACTAATTATCAATTAGAGGAAAAGCATTTTAAGCTAAATAAAATATTTTCTATAGCTGCATCAATAATAGTTTTAATAGGTATTGCAGGCTTTTTTATGTTTAAAGCCCATTATAGCCAAACGGTATCTGTTAATAACACGTTGGCAGCAAAATTGGTAACATTGCCCGATGGTTCTGAGGTTTATTTAAACGCCAATTCCGAAATTAGGTATCCTAAAAATTTTAAAAAGAACAGGCGAAATGTTATTTTAACAGGCGAGGCTTTTTTTAATGTTACAAAAAATAAAAACAGACCATTTGTGGTGCAGGCCGATAAAACCTTTATTAGAGTATTGGGCACGTCGTTTAATGTAAATGCAAAAAAACGGGATATCGAGGTTATTGTAAAAACCGGAAAGGTTGAGGTGTATAACAAACAAAATAGCAATAACCATGTTGTTTTATTGCCCGGCGACAGAGCTGTGCTTTTGCCCGATAACAAAATACAAAAGCAGGCAAACAACAACAACAATTATTTAAGTTGGCTAAGCAAAAAACTGGTATTTAAAGAGTTGCCCCTTTCAATTGTTATAAACGATTTAATAAATACATACCATTGCAATATTGAGCTGGCTGATTCAGCAACAGCAAGCTTAAAAATTACTTCAACTTTTGATAACGACTCAATTAATGATATTTTAGAAAGTATTTCATTGGCGTTTAATTTGCATATTGAAAAAACAGGAAAAAAGTATATATTGGTTTCAAATTATTAAACTATGTGCTTATCTGCTTGTTTGCCTAAAGTTTGAAAATTTGAGGCTGAAAGCCTCTAAAACATTAGTACAAGGCAACGCCCTGGATTTAATCAAAAAAATTCCTCGAGGCTTTGCCTCGGGGTTCCATATATTCTCCCCTAATTTTTAGGGGAGATATCAACCAGCAATTGCTGGTTGATAGAGGGGTAAAATAATGAAAATTAAGAATTTTCTTTATTGTGGTTTTTTATGAACCCCAGCCCTGTAAGGGCGAAAGCGTTGATTAGGCAAGTATGCGGATAAGCATTTTAAACTAAAATATTTATATAATTTGCTTAAAAAAGAGATTATTATAGCAGTTTTGATTATTGTTTCAATAAATTCTATTTATTCGCAAACAAAGCAAATACTTGATGCTAAAATTCTTGAAAAAAAAGTATCCCTGTCGGTTGATTCCATTGCTTTAGATAAGGTTTTTGAAAACCTATCGGAACAGGCAGGTTGTTATTTTACTTATAATTCGGAAATAATTGACGCAAACCACCCTATAACCCTTCACATAGCCGAAGCAGCCTTGCACAGTGTGCTTGACACCATTTTGCAAAATCCCGATTTTTCATACCGGTTAGTCAACAATCAAGTTATAATTCACTTATTTGAAATTAATACCGATAAAATACAAAACGACAGCGTAACTTATAAAAAAATTGAAGGCATAGTTGCCGATTCCGAAACCGGTAAAGCCTTGCCTTTTGCATCGTTTGTAATTAAAAACAGTTGTTTTGGCGGAATAACAAACCGGCAGGGAACATTTACCATTAAAATACCCAAACCGTTTTTAAATGACACATTAGTGTTTTCATTTATAGGATATTACAATAAAGTGTTGCCAATAAATAAGGCAACAGGCAAATTAAATGTAAAACTTGAGCAAGGCATTGTTTCGCTTCAAGAGGTTGTTATTAGAAGTGCCGAACCAACAAAACTATTAGAAAAAGCACGAAGCCGCTTTCGCGAGAATTATAATACCAAACCTTGCAATTTTGAGGCTTTTTATCGCGAAGCTATTAAAAGAAATAATAGGTATATGATTTATTCCGAGGCTCTTATAAACGGATACAAGCCCTCTTTTTTATTGAAATATAAAAAAAACAAAATACAAATAGAAAAAAGTAGAAAATTTGTCGATATTCAGAGTACCGACACGTTTTTAGTAAAGTTAAGCGGTGGTATCGAGGCTTGCTTTCAGCTTGATTTAATACATCAGACACCCGATTTTTTATCTGAAAAAGGACAGGAATACTACAATTATACCATTAATGACATTATTGTGTGGCAAGATGAGCTGGTTTACGAAATAAGCTTTAAGCAGAAAGAGTATGTTGTTGCCGATGTGCTGTTTGAGGGTAAAATATATATATCGGTAAACAATTACGCAATTATTGGAGCCGATTTCTCTTTCTCAAAACAAAAATTACAAAATACCAACAGCCAATTTGTTGTTAAAAAAAGCCGACAAGTAAGGGTTAGGCCTGTAAGTACCAACTATAACATTCGTTACACTAATTTTAACGGCAGGTATTATATAAATTATATACGAGGCGAACTATCAATTTTGGTTAAAAAACGCAAGCATTTGTTTAGCGACAAATTTACAATATTTATGGAGATGGCATATACCAATGTTGATACGGTAAATGTAAAAATGCCAAACAGAAAAGACCTATTTCAAACTCAAACAATATTTTCCGATTCGGAGTGCATATATAGCAATGATTTTTGGGAAAACAGGAATACTATCCAACCCGAAGAGAATATTATGGACGCCCTAAAAAAATCGGGATTTAAAATGGTTGAGCAGGAATAGGCAATAAAAACCATTAGCCAATGTATGCAAAACATTAACAGACATAATATAGCAAAACAAACATTGTCTTTAAGTTACGTGATAAAAAACATCAAAAGTTTTCATTAAAAAGGATTTAATTATTTATATTTGAACATAATAAAATCAAAAAAAATTATGTTTAAGATATCTATTATAGCATTATTGGTTAGCTGTTTTATTAATTCGCAAGCACAGTCGCCACAAGATATAAAAGCCAACCGTTTAACCTATTTGTGGGGCGAAGGCTCAGGAGTAACCATAAAAAGAGCCGATAAAGAGGCACTATCAATGCTTATTTCGCAAATATCAACACAGGTTGAGAGCAGTTTTACCCTACTAAAAGACGAGATGAGCCAAAACGGTAACAGCGAAGAGTTTAACGAGACTTTCCACTCTGTAATAAAAACCTATTCAGGGGCTACCTTAAAAAACACCCAACGTATGATAATAAGCGAAGAGCCTGATGCCAAAGTGCTCAGGTATATCAAACGTGATGAAATTGCAAAGGTTTTTCAAGACAGAAAAGACAAAATACTCGGATTTGTGAAAAATGCCGGTAAATCGGTTAAAAAAAACCAGATTGCCGATGGACTGCGTTATTATTACTGGGCATTAACTCTGCTAAAAAGCCACCCCGATGGTGCAAGTATTGAATATATTGACAATATGGGCGAAAAGCAACTGCTTGCCACATGGTTGCCAATGCAGTTGAATAATGTTTTTGCAAAAATCAAAATAAACGTATCGGCACAAGAAATACAAGATGGATATGCCGCATACACCTTAAATATAACTTACAATAACACACCTGTTACCAATTTTGATTATGAGTATTGGGATGGCTCAGATTATAGCAACCTTGTAAGTGCCCGCAACGGAATAGGGTTAGTTGAACTCTATGGCATATCTGCCAAAACCGATAAAATTAAAATAAAAGCCGAGTATATTTTTGAAGGCGAAGCCCGTATTGACCGCGAGCTTGAAGATGTATTAACAAGAATAGACCCTATACCCTTTAGAAACAGTTACTACACAATACCTGCTAAAATAACCCAACCTGAAAAACAAACTGTTGCCGCCAAAATAGATAACGCCGTACTTACCGAAGTAGCCGATAAATATACATACCAAAAGTGTATTGATAAAGTTGTAAACAGCATAAAATTAAAAGAGTATGCAAATGCCGAGAGCGAATTTACACCCGAAGGATACAAAATATTTACCAAACTTATAAACTATGGAAATGCCAAAGTGTTGGGTTACCCCGAATTAAAATATGTTATCTTCAACAATGGGGTAATCTGCCGCTCGGTGCCCATGAGCTTTAATTTTAAAAGCAACAACAAACAGTTTGTCGAAAATGTGGTATTCCATTTTAATGATAAAGATAAAATTGAGAACATTACCTTTGCCATGTCAAAATCTGCCATTGACGATATTATAAAAAAAACCGACTGGAAAGAGTATGACAGGATAATTTTGATTGACTTTTTAGAGAATTATAAAACTGCCTATGCCCTAAAACGAATAAATTATATTGAACAGATTTTTGCCGACGATGCTTTAATTATAACCGGTTCGGTGGTTAAGGTAAAACCAAATGAAATAAATAGGTACAAAAACAACAAGATTATAAAGTATAACAGGCAAACCAAACAGCAATACATTAAAAACCTTAAATATTCATTTAACAGCAAAGAGTATGTAAACCTTAAATTTGAAGACAGTAAAATTCGCAAAACAGGCAAAGGCGGCGATGTGTATGGCGTACAGATAAAACAGAATTACTATTCGAGCAATTATGGCGATATAGGGTATCTGTTTTTATTAGTTGACCTTAATGATACCGATAACCCTGTAATACATGTGCGCACATGGCAACCCGATGTTGGTAAAAACGACAGCATTTACGGACTGGGCGATTTTTAATATGTTTTAGTCGAATGTCATAATGCATTAACAGATTAGCACCCAAATTTATTTGGGTGTATAAGACAATTACAAAACACTCCAAATTTTCAATAAGTTTGCTTTGCAAACTTATTGAAAAT
>CAYQPP010000014.1:3554-24548 GCA_964419235.1 uncultured Bacteroidales bacterium | reverse complement strand
TTTTTCCATTTTATAATCCCCCTTTTTCTTTAAAATATTGTTCTCTAATTTTTTCTGCCTTTTCAATCTCCGATTTCGGCGTTTTTTTAGTCTTTTTTATGAATCCATGCGTTGCAACTACTAAAGTATCATTCTTGCCAGTCTTATCCCAAAAGGCAAGAAGTCTAATTTGCTTAGTCAGAAATTTTGTTTTAAATTCCCAAATATGTCCATTCAACTTTTTAAACAATTCGGGGTCATTAACATCTCTTGATTTCCAAACATTATAAATGACTTTCTTCCTTGTTTTGGCATCTAAATCATCTAAGAATCTTTATCTCTTTTTACAATAATGTATAACATTCAAATAAACAAAACATACAAACAAAAAAAAACCTCGTTGCAAGCATACGAGGTTTTTTATTGTTTACACAAAATATTATATTTCGCAACAAACTGCACCAAACCTACCTGCCGTATAACTTTGGCAGGCGGGTAAAGCACACAAGTATTGTATCAAATCGGTTACCAAGCAAACATTGGCCTATCGCTCATCATTTTGTTTACCTCTGCCCTAACATCGGCTATAATCTGTTCATTTTCAACATTTGAAATAACCTTATCGATAAAATCGACAATTGCAGGCATGTCGGCTTCTTTTAGGCCGCGCGTTGTAATAGCCGACGTGCCAACCCGCAAACCCGATGTTTGAAATGGCGAACGGCTGTCGAACGGCACCATGTTTTTATTGATGGTTATATCGGCTTTAACCAATATATTCTCGACAATTTTGCCTGTTATTTCCGGAAATTTAGTCCTTAAATCAATCAGCATCGAGTGGTTGTCGGTTCCGCCTGATATTACCTTATACCCTTTATCGATAAATGCCTGTGCCATTACGGCTGCATTCTTTTTTACTTGGGCTTGATACTCTTTGTACGATGGGTCTAACATTTCGCCAAAAGCAACGGCTTTTGATGCTATCACATGCTCTAACGGGCCACCTTGGATACCCGGAAAAACAGCAGAATTAAGTAGTGCCGACATTTTTTTCACAACACCCTTTGGAGTTTTTAATCCCCATGGATTTTCAAAATCTTTGCCTAACAGAATAATACCCCCGCGTGGGCCACGCATTGTTTTATGTGTTGTTGAAGTAACAATATGAGCATATTTTACAGGATTTTCCAATAAACCCGCGGCTATCAATCCGGCAGGGTGTGCCATATCAACCATAAACAGTGCGCCAACCTTGTCGGCAATTTCGCGCATACGCTTATAATCCCATTCGCGCGAATAAGCCGATGCCCCACCAACAATTAATTTAGGCTTTTCTTCTATTGCAACCTTCTCCATCATATCATAATCAACCATTCCGGTATCTTCTTTAACCTTATATGAAACGGCACGGTACAATATTCCTGAGGTATTTACCGGCGAGCCGTGAGAAAGGTGTCCGCCATGAGATAAATCGAGCCCCATAAAAGTATCGCCGGGTTTTAGCACGGTCATAAAAACTGCCATATTTGCCTGTGCGCCAGAGTGCGGCTGCACATTGGCATATTCTGCACCGTAAATCTCCTTAATTCTGTCAATGGCTAACTGCTCAGTTTCATCAACATGCTGGCAACCGCCATAATAGCGCTTACCCGGATATCCCTCGGCATATTTATTTGTCATGCATGAGCCCATTGCCTCCATTACTTGCTCGCTCACAAAATTTTCAGATGCTATTAGTTCAATTCCATTTTTTTGGCGTTGGTACTCTTTTTCAATAATTTCAAATACCTTATTATCTCTTTTCATATGTTTGAATTTTTGTAATTATTATTTTTCATCAAAAATAGGTAATTCCAAATTAATACTCATATTTAAAAACAACTTTTCAAACAGAAAAAAACCGGCTTTTTACACCGGCTCAATTACTGTTGTAATAAAATATCGTTATTCAATGGGAAATTGTCTTTTAAAATTTTCTTCGAGCGAAATAAATGTCTCGGTGCGCTCTATTCCCTCAATCTTTTGAAGTTTACCGGCAAGTATCTCTTTTAAATGTTCGTTATCGCGGGTAATAACCTTAATAAATATTGAGTATCCACCTGTTGTATAATGGCATTCAACTATTTCGGGAATTTGTTCTAACTGCTTTAAAACCTCATTATAAAGACCGGCTTTTTGCAAATAAATTCCCATATAGGCACAAGTTAAAAGACCTATTGATTTTGGGTTAATTATAAACTCTGAACCTACTATAATACCCATTTTTATAAGCCTTTGAATACGCTGATGTATTGCTGCACCTGAAACATTGCACTCTCTTGCCACCTCAAGGTAAGGTATTCTGGCATTTTTTGATACCAATGTCAATATTTTCTTATCGAGGTTGTCAATTTGTGATTGCATTGCCATAATATGTGAATTTATAATTTGTTACAAAAAAATAATAATTACTTTAAATAACAAATAAAATACAAATTATTGGTAATAGTTTGCTTAAAAAGCATATTCTAAAACAGGTGTTTAAACATTCGTCTCCAACGAATTGCACCTTTTGATTTATTATATGAAAACCATATAAATGATGCCTTTCCGATAATATGGCTTTTGGGCAAAAACCCCCAATATCTGCTGTCTTTGGCATTGTCGCGATTATCGTCCATTACAAAATAATAATCGTGTTTTATGGTGTATTTTGTAGTTTTTTTACCGTTAATAAAAATTTTGTAGTTTTTTATCTCCACACTATTGCCTTCATACTCTGTCAATAAAATTTTATAAATTTCAATATTATGAGTACTGAGTTGAATTACTTGACCTTTATATGGTACTACCAACGGGCCAAAATAATCTTTATTAAAAGAGAAATAATGCCCAATGGGAAAAATATAACGGGAGTTTTCACCCGGAAAGTCTTTCAGCTCCCTTATATACCTAATATTTTTATCAGCCTTTATCTGCTTGTATCTTTCAAAATCGAGCGTAAAATCATAAATTCCGATATCGGAAACCATACCCCCTTCGTTAATTTCATATTTTTCTAAAAACTCATTATCAATAACTTTATTATTAGTTACAACCCTGTAATTAAATTGAAGGCTACTTGTGCATATATTGGGAATGTTGTTAACAAAAACTTTTTTGCTATTAATTTTAATTGTATCGCCCGGCAAACCGATGCAACGCTTTACCATATTCTCTTTTTTATCGATTGGGGGATCAAATTGTACCGGATAATTAAATACAATTAAATCGTTATGCTTAATAGAACCAAAGCCCGGCATACGTATTTGCGGCAGTTGTATTAATTCAGAATATGCCGAAGAAAAAAACGGAACCGACAATAGGGTTATGGGTAACCGTGCGCCGTACTGAATTTTATTTACCATAATAAAATCGCCTGTCAAAATGGTTTTTTCCATTTGCGGCGATGCCACCATAAACGATTGCACAACCAACCCCTTTATCAATAATGCAAGAATGAAGGCAAGCAATAATGCTTGTCCCCACTCTTTTAACCCTTTTCTATTTTTTTTACGTTTTACCATCAATTAATAGTCCTAAACATCCTCCTAAACCTTATATTCTTCGGAAAACCATAATCTTTGTCTAACGACAGCCATATTAGTGATGCCCTGCCAACAATATGGTCTTCGGGCACATACCCCCAAAAACGCGAGTCGGCTGAGTTATGCCTGTTATCGCCCATCATCCAATAATAATCCATAGTAAAGGTATAGCTATTTGCAACTTCGCCATTAATATATATTACGCTATCTTTCACTTCTAATTTATTTCCCTCGTAATGGCCTATAACCCTTTTAAATAAGGGTAGGTTATCCATATTCAAATCAATAGTTGCACCTTTTTTGGGTATCCAAATAGGCCCGTAGTTATCTTCGTTCCACTTGTAATTAGCATTATGCGGAAAAACATATTTGCTACCATCGCTGTTGCCGGCATTTATGCGCTCAATTTTTTTAACGATATTGAATGTGCTTATTCGCTTTGCCATTTTTTCGGTTAACGGAATAACATAATACCCCGGCTGAATATAACCCTGTTGAAAGTCTTCGACAGAAACACCTAATTTTTGCAGAGCCCTTGGATTAATTTGAGTACCATCGGTTAAAATAGCATATCGGTATTGAACCTCCCCTGCTTTAACCTGAGGTTTTCCGTTAATAAATAACTGTCCATCAATTACTTGCAAACTATCTCCATGTATGGCAACGCAACGCTTAATATAATTCTCGCATTTGTCAACCGGCCTATGAATTACAGTATATCGCTTCCAAATATTATCTCTTCCCATATCGCGACAAAGCTGGTAATAGCTTGGTGCTTGATTTTCGACACAAACCGTATCACCTTCGGGGAAGTTAAACACTACCACATCGTTGTTTTTTATTGTGCGGTATCCTTTCATTCGCATATAAGGGCGCTGCCAAGCCTCAATAAATGATTTTACAGTATTGTTTGTCATTGGCAACGAATGGTGCACAAACGGGAACGACAACGGTGTATTAGGTTTGCGCGGCCCATAGGCGCATTTGCTCACAAAAAGATAATCGCCCACCAACAACGATTTTTCCATTGATGATGTTGGTATGGTATATGCCTCGAAAAAGAATATACGTATAAAGCTGGCGGCAATTACTGCAAATATTATTGCATCAACCCATTCAACAACTTTAGTCTGCTTTTTTACCCCCCTCTTTTTCCAAAAAGCCCAATGTACTTTTTTTGTTACGTAAATATCAAATATTACCGGAAGCCCAAGCAGCCACCAATAGTTTGTGTTCCATATTACCCACAAAAGATAGAATATGCCATATACGGCAAATTTAACCCATTTATTCTTCCAAATATTATTCATATATTTTATTATTTAATGAACCCTAAACAGGTTCGATTTGCAAAAATATTATATTCAATTATATTTTATACTGTTTTGTCATGAAATATTCAATAAATCGTTCATTCCGTAAAAACCTGTTTTACCGTTTAAAAACTCGGCAGCAATAACCGCCCCCACTGCAAACCCTTTTCTACTTTTTGCCTCGTGTTTTATCGAAATGGTATCAACCTCCGAATCGTAAACGACCTCGTGCGTGCCGGGCACATCACCCTCGCGAAAAGAGTTGATTGGAACTACGCCTTGTCCTACATTTTTACTGTTTTCCCATTTAGTAATATGATGTAGTTTTGAGATTAATCCTTCGGCAAGGGTAATTGCTGTTCCGCTTGGTGCATCAAGTTTGCGGGTATGATGGGTTTCATTCATCATTACGCTATATTCATTAAACGGATTCATAAGTTTGGCAAGCTTTTTATTCAGCTCAAAAAACAGGTTTACACCAAGGCTAAAATTTGATGCATAAAAAAATCCTGTGTTGTTATCTTCACAATTGCTTATAATTTCGGGCAGTTTATTTAACCAGCCTGTTGTACCCGAAACCACCGGTACTCCATTCATGAAGCATTTTTTGTAGTTGTCGGCTGCACATTCGGGGCGGCTAAATTCAATTGCAACATCTATATTCGATAAATGCTCGGCATTCAAATCGCTTTTGTTATTTTCATCAATAATAAGGGTTACGTTGTGCCCTCTGACTTTGGCAATTTTCTCAATCTCTTTGCCCATTTGCCCGTATCCTATTAAAGCTATTTTCATGAATTTAAATATTAGTTAACTATTTGATTTTTTGTTTGTGGTTTATCATCGTCTCTATAATCAAGTATATCACCCGGTTTGCAGTTTAATTCTTTACAAATAGCATTTAACGTAGTAAATCGTACTGCTTTTGCTTTGCCACTTTTTAAAACCGAAAGATTTGCCATAGTAATACCAACCCTTTCCGATAATTCGGTAAGCGACATTTTGCGTATTGCAAGCATTACATCAAGATTTACTATTATTGGCATTTATTAAATTATTAAATTATATTCTATACACCATCAACCTCTTTCAATCTCAATCTCCCTCAATCTCATTCAATCTTCTTCAATCTCCTTAAATCACCAGCTCCTGTTCTTTTTTTAACTCTAATCCCACTTTGTAAATTTCATTTAGAATATACATACCCAAACCAAACCATAAAAAATTTAACAGTTGGTTGTCAAAAACCGGATAAACTATGAAACTATTAAATACTATTTTATCAATAACAAAAAGTTTAATAATGCTTAAGGCTGTTCCGCCAATAAAAACTAACAACGAAAACAGAGCCACCTGCTTTAAAATTTTTGATACTTCATAATTAAATGGTGTTCCTAATTTTACTGAATTAAACAGAGTTTTAAATATATTATAAAATTGGTAGTTATAATATAGGGTAACGCTTAAAACAACCAATGAAAAAAGCAATACATATACACCATTAAAAGGCGAATTTAACCCTAATGA
This sequence comes from uncultured Bacteroidales bacterium, assembly GCA_964419235.1. Classification (GTDB taxonomy): domain Bacteria; phylum Bacteroidota; class Bacteroidia; order Bacteroidales; family SZUA-534; genus GH45. The sequence continues at coordinate 18,163 of CAYQPP010000014.1, read as the reverse complement.
GGGAAAGCCTATAATATCGTTAAAATAGATATCCATTTTGCTACTGTGCAACGATTGAAAAATACCCGTAGCATTTAATTCAACGGCAAACTTGCCAAGATATGAAGTAATTAATGATTTTTCGGGCCTAAAAATGTTAATAACCTGAAATACAATAACGCTACCTGCCAAAACAAAATTCAGGTACAATACATATTTTAGCAATTGGTATAAAACAAATATTAGCTTTTTCCCTTTCATATACACACTATTTAATCATTAAGGTATTATCTGTTTTTTATTAACCATTGAGACATTAAGAAAATTAAGATTTTATAACCATTGAGGCATTAAGAAAATTAAACTTTTATTAACCATTAAGGCATTAACTTTTTATAACCATTGAGACATTAAAAAATTAAGATTTTTGTTAACTATTAAAGGTATCATGTTTATAATGCTTATTATTTCTAGTGCAAATAAAAACAATATTTATCAAATAACAAAATATATTTATTGTTTTTCGATAATTATTTGTTGTTTTAAGGTTTTTATTGATTTTTATTACGGTAAATTTTAAATAATGTATTTACATAGCTCTTATATCTGTAATGAACAAAAAAAAGCCACCTTGATTGCTCAAGATGGCTATTATATAATATTTCACCGTTTTAAAATTTATTTCACCGTTTTACAGATTGCTTCAAAAGCCTGTGGATGGTTCATTGCCAAATCGGCAAGTACTTTTCTGTTAATATCCACATTTGCTTTACTTAATTTACCTATAAACTCAGAGTATGACATTCCATGCAACCTTGCGCCTGCGTTAATACGCTGAATCCAAAGTCCTCGGAAAGTACGTTTTTTAGCTTTTCTGTCGCGGTATGCATATTGCAACCCTTTTTCGTAAGTATTTTTTGCAACTGTCCAAACATTTGCACGTCCACCAAAGTTTCCTCTGGTTTCCTTCATCAATTTTTTTCTTCTTGCTCTTGATGCTACAGCATTTACTGATCTTGGCATATCTTTTTCTTTTTATTGATTGGTTAGCGTTCTCCTCCTATGAGAATCTTTTGCGGCTAATTCAATCAGGTTAAACATTAAATTACTACTTCATTGCAAGGCAAAGCTTAATGTTATTAACATCGGCTTTGTGCACGGTAGTAAAATAGGTTAAATTACGTTTACGCTTTTTTGATTTTTTTGTCAAAATATGACTTTTATAAGCGTGTTTTCTTTTAATCTTTCCCGATGCCGTAAGCACAAAACGCTTTTTAGCTCCGGAAACTGTTTTCATTTTTGGCATAATTATTCAATTTAGTCCAATTGTTTACTTTTTCTTTTTCGGTGAAATAAACATTGTCATTCTTTTTCCTTCTAATTTTGGTAACTGCTCAACCTTGCCCCACTCTTCTAATTCTTGGGCTAACCTGAGCAATAGTATTGTTCCTTGCTCTTTAAACAAGATAGAGCGTCCTTTAAAAAATACAAAAACCTTAAGTTTTGCACCCTCTTCAAGGAATTTTATTGCATGATTTTTTTTAAAGTTATAATCATGTTCATCTGTATTCGGTCCAAACCTAATCTCCTTTAATATCACTTTGGTAGCTTTGGACTTCATCTCCTTTTGTCTCTTTTTTTGCTCGTAAAGAAACTTACTGTAATCAATAATTTTACATACCGGCGGATCAGCTTTTGGAGATATTTCCACTAAATCGAGTTCAAGCTTTTCGGCTTTTTTCAATGCCTCTTGAACAGAAACAATACCGGGGTTTTCAACATTATCACCTACTAGCCTGATATGCGTAGCCCTAATTGCCTCATTGATTTTAAATAATTCCTTCTCTTCTCTTTTCTGGAATCTTCGTCTGAAATGTCTTGGTCCTGCTATGGCTTGGTCCTCCTATTTTTTAGTTAATACTTAATAATTCTTTTACTTCATTATTTATTAATTGGGCAAAGTCATCAAAACTCATCGAGCCTTTGTCGCCATCGCCCTGTTTTCGTACTGAAACAGTATTGGTGTCAAACTCTTTTTCGCCAACAATTAGCAAATAAGGTATGCGTTTCAACTCATTATCGCGTATCTTCCTGCCAATCTTTTCGTTTCTATCGTCAATTTCGGTGCGAATATCGCAATTATTTAGAAAATCTGAAACTTTTTTGGCAAAATCATTGAATTTTTCACTTATAGGCAAAACCACAGCTTGTTCAGGAGTTAGCCATAATGGGAATTTACCACCTGTATGTTCAATTAATACTGCAACAAAACGTTCCATTGAACCAAATGGCGCACGGTGAATCATTACCGGACGGTGTTTTTTGTCATCACTGCCAATATATTCTAATTCAAACCTTTCGGGCAAGTTGTAGTCAACCTGAATAGTTCCAAGCTGCCATTTTCTGCCAATGGCATCGCGCACCATAAAATCGAGTTTTGGCCCGTAAAATGCTGCCTCGCCCAACTCTATGGTTGTTTCAAGCCCTTTTTCTTCACAAGTCTCAATTATAGCCTGTTCTGCTTTTTCCCAATTTTCGTCGCTACCAATATATTTCTCTTTGTTGTTTGGGTCGCGCAATGATATTTGAGATGTAAAATCCTTAAACCCAAGGGTTTTAAAAATATACAAAACAATGTCGATTACCTTAATAAACTCCTCTTTTAACTGGTCGGGACGGCAAAAAATATGCGCATCGTCTTGAGTAAATCCACGAACCCTTGTTAAGCCGTGCAATTCGCCACTTTGTTCATAACGATAAACAGTTCCGAACTCGGCAAAACGTACGGGTAAATCTTTGTACGAGCGGGGTTTGAATTTATAAATTTCGCAATGATGCGGGCAGTTCATGGGCTTTAAAAGAAACTCTTCGCCCTCGGCAGGAGTTTTTATAGGCTGAAATGAATCTTCGCCATATTTATCGTAATGCCCCGATGTAACATATAGCTCCTTTTGTCCAATATGCGGGCTTATTACAGGCTCGTAACCATATGAACGTTGTACCTTTTTTAAAAAATTCTCTAAACGCTCGCGCAATTGTGCCCCTTTTGGCAACCACAATGGCAGCCCTTGCCCTACCCTTTGCGAGAAGGTAAACAGTTCAAGCTCTTTTCCTATTTTCCTATGGTCGCGTTTTTTTGCCTCTTCAAGCATTACCAAGTACTCATCCAACAACTTCTTTTTTGGAAAAGTTATTCCGTAAACACGTGTAAGTTGCTTTCGTTTTTCGTCGCCACGCCAGTAAGCACCAGCAACGCTTAATATTTTAATAGCTTTTATTAAGCCTGTATTGGGCAGGTGAGGCCCGCGGCATAAGTCGGTAAAACTACCCTGTTTATAAAAACTTATAGTGCCATCTTCAAGCTCTTCTATCAATTCAACTTTATACTCCTCATTTTTTCCACCAAAGTAATCGAGCGCCTCTTTTTTAGATACTTCTGTACGTTTATATTCAATTTTACGCGATGCAAGCTCTTGCATCTTTTGTTCAATCTTTATAAAATCGCCATCGGTAATCTGCTTACCATCGCCCAAATCAACATCGTAATAAAAACCGTTTTCAATGGCTGGCCCAATACCAAATTTAACCCCCGGGTGCAGCTCTTGCAAGGCCTCTGCCATTAAGTGAGCCGATGAATGCCAAAATGCATGTTTGCCTTCTTCGTCATCCCATTTATGGAGTTTTATAGCTGCATCGGTATTAATAGGGCGCATAATATCAAACAAATCGGTGTTTACTGTTATGGCCAATACCTCTTTTGCAAGACGCGGGCTTATGCCCATTGCAATATCATATCCTGTTATTCCTTTGGCAAATTCTTTGATGTTGCCATCGGGGAATGTTATTTTTATCATATTTAATTTTTATTTTACAAGCTCGCAAAATTACAAAATATTGTTTGTTAATTTCACACATAGCAGCAAAAAAATGCTCTATTTTTAGGTATTTAGCAAAATAACATTAATTATAATGAGTATATGCTAATATTTTCATTTATTTTGCAGGCATTATTAAGTTTGTGAGTTGCTGTTCGGCTATATTGCAAACAAAGGGTTTTTAAACATGGTTTCTATTTTCATTATTTATGAAATCGTACTGTAACTAACCATTCTTAATTTGCATAAAATAAGGTAACATCATTAAAAAACTTTGAAATATTATAATTTTTTAAACAAACAAATATGAATAAGATACTTTTTTTATCTGTGTTTTTATTAAATACTGTTTTTGCCATAAGTCAAGAGGTTATTCCTGAAACCATTGACGAAACCGTTTATCTTACCTCGCAATCTTCTCCTTATATAATTGAAAACAATACCAGCATTACAGATGCCGGTGAACTGATTATTGAAAAAGGTGTAACCGTTTTTATTAAACCCGACAAAACACTAACCAATAACGGGCGGTTAATAATAAACGGTTCAAAAAACAACCCTGTTGTTTTTACTTGCAGCGATGAGGAATTAAAATGGAAATACATTAATAATAAAAACACTTTAATTGCCAACAACCTGTTTGTTACCAATGCAGTAAGGTTTGTTTCGAGCGTTGGCGACACCTTGATTTTAAAAAGGTGCAATGTATCAAAAACCTATGGTGTAATTGGCGATGATATGATTGGTGCCCATTATGCAAAAAAAGTTGTGATAAAAAATTGTTTTTTTACAGGCAACCCCAATGCCGAAAGAATTGATGCCATTGACCTTGATGGCATTAGTAACGATACAATTATACAAAACGTAATTACAAATTTTGAAGACGATGGCATTGACATTGGTACAGGCAGCAGCAATATTTATATTGCCAACAACACTATTATAAATTGCAATATGGGTGTTAGTGTAGGCGAAAATTCAACAGTAACCCTGTTCAAGAATTTATTGGTATTTAACGATGCCGGAATACAGAGCCATAGCGGCTCAACTGTTACTGCCGACCGCAATACGCTTTATGGAAACATATTAGGGCTTAGGGCTTACCATAATTCAAACCAAAACACATCGGGTGGCACTATAAACATATCAAATTCAATTATTTCAAATTGCACAAGTGCCGTAATAGGATTAAAAGAAAACTCGACCGTTATGGTAAATTATTGTTTGTCAGATTCGGTATTGCCACAGGGTACCGGCAACATAAAGGGCGATGCCATGTTTTTTGATATTGCCGAAAATAGTTTTGTGCTTACATCATTATCGCCGGCTATTGATGCAGGCAACCCCGACAATGACGGCGATGGTGTTGATTTTACTACCGATAATGATGATCAGGATGCAGACGGGACACGGATAGATATGGGGTATTTGCCCTATTTTAATGCCCCAATAATTATAAGTGAGATAATACCTTCAAACTTGAATATTATTGCCGATGAGTTTGGACAATACAGCGATATGGTTGAACTGTTCAATAATACAAATGCCGACATTAACCTAAAAAACTATTATGTGTCGGATAACAAAAATAATTTAACCAAACATAGAATAACCGAAGATTTAATTATTAAGGCAAATAGCTTTGTTGCGCTGTGGGCAGATAAATTAGAGAATGACACAGTAACACATTTACCTTTTAAATTGTCGGGTGGCGGCGAATTTTTTGCAATACTCGATGCCGACGGGAATGTAATTGACAAGGTTAAATTTCCGTGGGTTCCTGTAAATAAATCATACGGGCGAAGTTTATCGAGCAGGCAATGGGTATATTTTGAAAATGCAACCCCGCTGCAAGCTAACGCCGCAAACGGCAAAAATGAAGTATCGGAGCCGCCTGTTTATACTAACGGCAGCGGAGAAACCGGTTTTCCGGTAAACGTTGGACTAAGTACAACAGCCGACGAAAGCAACATATTATATTCAACAGATGGCACCGATCCAATCAATGGCACAGTATTCTCGTCGGAATTTGTAATAGACGAAACCACAACCGTGCGCGCAGTAAATACCGAACCCAATACTATTGCCAGTTTTCCGGAAACCCGCATTTATTACCAACAAAACACGGTAAACCTTCCTGTTTTTTCAATATCGACAAACAATGAAAATTTATATGGCGAAACCGGCATTTATACAAACTACAACTCTTCGGGGGCAAAATGGGAGCGCACAGTTTCAATAGGGTATTACAATAGCTCATTAAAGTTTACAAATACCGCCGGCATACGTATTCAGGGGGGCAATTCTGTTTATATGCCAAAAAAATCATTCCGCCTGTTTTTTCGCAACGGCTACGGCAACTCAAAATTACAGGCTTCGCCGTTTAAAAATGGCCCTTCAAAATTTAAAAACCTTGTTTTGCGCGCCGGATACGATGATGATATAACAGTATTTAACGGGACACTGCTCAGGGACCCGCTTAGTGCGGAATTTTGGGGTTTGCTTGGCGAAGCGGCTACAAAATCGGACTGGGCTGCCATTTACCTGAATAACAGCTATTGGGGCATATATAACATCCGCGAAAGCATAAACGAGTATTTTGTTGAAGATAATTTGGGTATTAGCAATTTTGACCTTGTAAGGTTCCAAAAATGGGGCGTTAGTTTAAAATATGGCACTATTGACACGTGGAACCAGCTTATTGATTTTTTTGAGACAACCAATTTTGCACAACCTGAGGCTTACAATGAAACTGCGGCATTTATGGACATGAACTCGCTGCTTAACCTTTTGGCGTTTGTGCATTGCTCGCAATTTAGATCGTGGACATGGGGGGCTTTTGGGATTAAACCTTTAAACGGCAAGTGGACTTGGACTATTTGGGATACCGACAGGGCTTATTCAACAATATCGTGGAACGGCTTTACCGAATACAGCAATACAAACGCCGAAAAATGGCCAAATTTCATCCCTCAAAAGCTGATAAAAAACGAAAGATTTAAAAATGAACTTATCAATAGGGTTTGCGATTTATTAAATTCATCTTTTAAAGAAGATAATGCTTTAGCCCTATTTGATTCGTTAGCCAACGTTATTGAGCCCGAAATGGATAATGAATACGATAAGTGGAACAGCGGAAATAGAGACAACTGGGACACAAACACCGATAAAATCAGGAATTTTTTAAATAAACGTCCCGATGAAGTGCGACAACAAATTTTGGATTACTTTGGAATTGCCGACTCAATTGTAATAAACATTAAAACAGTAGGCAGAGGAAAGGTGAAAATAAATTCGTTAACCCTAAGCAAAAAAGAGTGGTATGGTATTTACATGAGCGATATTCCGGTAACACTTGAGGCAATAGCCGATTTTGGGTCGAGGTTTATTCGTTGGGAGAATAACGGCACCGACAACAACATTACCATAACAAGCAGCTCGAACATAACCATTACCGCTATTTTTGATACTACAACAACTGTTGTTTACACACCTTTAATAATTAACGAAATAATGTACCATCCGGCTTTTAATAGCGGAGATGAATGGATTGAGCTATACAACCCGAACGACTATCCGGTTTTAATGGATAGCTATATGTTTACCGACGGCGGGGCAGGCAACTCGTTTAATTTTGCCGATAACACCTCAATTAGCCCAAACGGTTATTTAATTGTTGCCAAAAACAGGGCTGAATTCAATTCGTATTTCCAAAATGTGGATGCTACCGTTGCCGGTGATTTCGGCTCGGGAGAAACAAAGTTTTCTTTAAGCAACAGCAGCGACAAATTATTGCTTTTTAATAATGGTGTTTTAGAAGATTCGGTTTTATACACCGATAAATATCCGTGGCCGGAAAATGCCGACGGCAGCGGAGCAAGTTTGCAATTGCGCAGTTTTAAATTAAACAATGCTATGCCCGATAGTTGGGTTGCAAACTCCGAAACTCTGTGTACCCCCGGCAAACAGAATATTACATCAATTAAAAAACAGACACCTTATGAATTTAGCATCAACACATACCCAAACCCTTTTAATGACGAAATAAATATAGTGATTACAAATATCGACAGTTTTAATGTTGATATATCAATTTATGATATATTGGGCAAAAAGGTAAGCTGTTATTCGTCAACTAACTCACTGGGTGTTGATGCCACAATAAACATAAAACCTAATATAGACAAAAGAGGCATTTATATATTAAAAATTGTTTTAAACAAAGGCAATATAACACATTCTGAATCTATTAAGCTAATCCACCTATAAAAGGGTTTTGTTGCCTTCCGCTAAGGCGATACTGGTAATTGTATGAAATAATATTACAGGTAATTGATTATTGGAATCATGCTTCAACCTTAAATCAGCAAGTAATTTATATTTTATTTGTCATACAGATTTAAACCTAAATTGAGCGATTCTAAACTTTAATTTTTACAAAATTCTGAAAGATAAAACTCACCTTTTACTCTTATTGATTAAGAAAAAATCATATCTTTGATTTATGAGGACATTACAAGAAATAAAATTTACTCTTAGTAATAATAAGCAACTATTGTTTGCTAAATATCCTATAAAATCAATGGCAATTTTTGGTTCTTATTCACGTAAAGAGCAAAATGATGATAGTGACTTAGATATTTTAGTTGAATTCAAAGATAAAATTGGAATACGATTTGTTGATTTAGCTGAAGATATTGAAAGTATTATTGGATTTAAAATTGATTTAGTGTCTAAAAAAGGAGTTAAAGAAAAATATTTACAAGCTATTGATTCAGATTTGATTTATGTCTAAACGTGATAAAATATTACTATTAGAAGATATGTTGCAATCTGCAATTAAGATTAAACGATATACAGATAAACTGGATTATGACACATTTGTACAAGACGATAAAACAATTGACGCTGTAGTTAGAAATTTTGAGATAATTGGAGAAGCTGCAAATAGAATAGATCCTGATTTTCAAACTAAAAATCCAGAAATTGAGTGGAAAAGAATACGTGGATTTAGAAATAGGATTATTCATGAATATTTTGGTATAGATTATGAAATTGTATGGTCAATAATTGAAAATTATTTAGATGAATTAATTGATTGGTTAGAAACTCTCATTGAAAATAACAAAACTACATAGCTCTAACACTCTACTATACTCAATACGGGATATTGTTGTAGCCTGCAAAATGCAGAGCCTGTTACGTATTTACGGAAAGTTAATTACTGAGGTAGCTCATGTTATTGAAAATAAGCATGTTATATTGGAACGTTATATTTATTTGCAAAATATCATCTAAATCGCAACATGTTAACAATTAACAACTTCCAATCAAATGACAAAATTTATAAATTAATCAGGGTAAATAAAATAAAGGGTTTTTTCAACCCTTTTATATAAAGTATAAACCGAAGCAATAGGCTTATCTTAAAATAAGTACTTTTTTAGAGTAAAGGTTGTTGTTATACCGCACTTGCAGTATGTATGTCCCGTTTTTTTGGTTTGATATATTTAGCTCGGCAGTTTGGTCGGCCATAAAGCCTTTTTTGCTGTAAACCAGTTTACCATCGAATGTATAGAGGCTGATATCCATTTTTGTATCGCAAAACCCCTCGATATCAACTTTAAAATAACTTTTGGCCGGCATTGGGTAAATTGTAATGTTTGGCACGTAGTCATTCCAGTCTAACGAATCGATTAAAAACAGTTGGTATGGCATGCTTTCGTCTCCCGATTTGTCGAGTACCGTATAGTCAATTCGTGTAATGTTGCCCATAACACCCGTAGCCCTGCAGCTAAAATTTTGCGATGTAATATTCTCATTTATGGGGCAAGCGACATTATTATAATTAAACCTTATACTGCCTTTTACAGATATAATTTTAAAGCCTACAAAATCATGCCCATCAGTATCGTAATATTTTAAAAGGGTATCGGAAAAAATATGTACTGCCGAATTTTTAATTGCTATTGTTTTGCTTACCGATTTTGGCAAACTAAACCCAAATGATTCGCCATTTGCAAGCCCTGGCGAACCAAACCTGTCAACGCTTTTTTGCCAATGCTGTGGGCTGCCACTATCGTTATCGTACCATTTTAGCTCGTAGCTATATCCGTTTTCGGTAATTTCGGGCCACGAATTGGTACCCATTTTATAAATTAGTTTTCTAATATTATTGCCCGATTTGTCAACAAATTTAATTTCGACATCGGAAAATAGCTCGCTGTTTAGTTTACCAATTACGGCAATTTTGTTTAGGTAAACCTGTTGGAATGCCTCGGGGTTTTCGGCAATTACAATAAATTCGCCCGAGTCGATAACCGTTTCTTCGGGAAATTCATATAAAAGTTCACTGTTTTGGTATATGCTATATCCCGATATATTTTTTTTACCCTTAAAAACATTTGTAATCTCTATCCAATCGCCACTGCCATATTCATAATTTCCGTTAAAGCATATTTCATTAATAAAAAGCGGTTCAACCTCTTCCAATGGCTCAAATTTTGCCTTAATAACCATATTGCCTGTAATATTTATGTTTGCAAAGTTGGTGTCAGAGCTTATCCCTTCCCAACCAACAAATTTATACATGCTTTTTGGCTTGGCCTCAATATAATATTGTAAACCGGGGAATATTCTGCCATTAAACTCTTTTAATGCCACGGTTGTATCTCCAAAATATACTACTCCCGCCATTTTTGGCTCTACGGTAATTTCAATATTTACGGGATCATCCAAATCAAAGAACTCTTTTGCATGCTGAAACACAAAATCGGATCTGTCGGCTACATATTGTTTTACATTCTCAATATTTTCATTCCATTGCCCTATTGAGTTGCCCCATTTTTGCACATGGTATTGCAAATCGTTTGTATAAAGCTGTTTAACCGAGTCGATTAATGGATTTATGTTTTGAGGCGTAAACAGGTTTAAATGGTAACACAACCGTTTTATAAAGTACTCTTTATAATCGGGGTTATTCAATAAATTGCGTACTATCCTGTTGTTCTGCCCTAATGACCAAGCCCTGTCGCTAAAAGTTAACGACCATTCTAATGTGTTCCAATTCGGATTTCCGTAATTGGAGTATTTATAACCTATCCCATGGTCGGTATCCCAATAAATCCAACGGCTTTTGCCTTCGGCTGGCACAATAAACTTTATATTATTCGATAACCAATCATAGTTTCCCATTATAACTTCAGTTACCCAATAATCGGTAAAATTCTCAATATCAATCTTCTCTTTTGCAATTTGGTAATCGTCATTGTTCGACATATCGCCTTCAACATCAACAAAATTCAATATTTCATTCCATCTGTCCCAATTACCTTCAATGGCATTCCGGTTGCCCGGAAAACCAAATGCTCGTTCAAGCAAATCATACTCTTCTTGCTCCGGAAAATGGGTTTCAACAAAATATTCGTCAACCCGTTCGCGCAGATTATATAAGCCGAAATACTCGCCGTTAAAAAATACATTAACCGGTTTTGACTCTGATACTATAGAATTATCAGTAAATTTATTTGCCATTCGCTGAATAAGTTGATCGCGAAAGTGGGTATTGCCTGTTTTTATCTGGACACAGTCGTTACCGCTATTTCTTATTATCAATCGTTTAAATTTATTTGGTGCCATGTTGTCAAAAAACGGAAATTTAAACCAACTGTTTCCATACCTGCTTCGGGCATAAAAACGCATTGAATACTGTTTATTGCTTTTTTTTGAATGAAGTTTAACACCCATACCCGAGGTAAATACCGTTTTTCCGTTTACGAGATACTCCATAGTGGCAGGTATCTCAATGTTATCTGCTCCATTTAATATTCCTTGCCCCCCTGTTAAGTCCTTTTGATTTGCCACAATTGATATTACGGGATTTTCGTAGTTTTCGCGAGAAAAAATATACGACAGTGATAAAACCGGGCTTTGGATATAACCTGTTTTGAATGCCGCCACCCTAAGTATTGTTGTTGTATTTACTGATATTGGCGAAGTGTAAAGATTACTTTGTGTTGTGGGCTCAGAAAAATCGGTAGTATAATAAATATCGCAATCATCATCGGATGTTGACAGTTTTACATGTTGAACGCTATTGTAAAACCCACCCTGTACGTCCGATTCGGGTATAGACAGGCTCCCGTTAAAACCAATATCGCTGTTTGAACCCTGCGGTGTGGGGGTTGTAAATATATATAGGTTTAACCCTCCGTTTGGGTATCGCCCGTATGATATACCGGTAGTTTGCTCATTAAATTCTATTCCATCAACAAGCACATTTTCGATAGTGTAAATGCCAACAAACTCGCCACTGCTCAACAATTTAAAGTTTGTGTGCAAATCTCCTTCATTTGGTTCGTTGTCGCACCAAAAAAGCACAAATTCACCTGGGGCTATGTAATAATTATCATCTGATGTTATTTGCCATTTAAAAGGTTTGTCTTTATCATCGGTAAAATAGTAGTCTTTTAAATTAAGGGTTTCGTTTCCAAAATTGTAAACTTCAAACCAATCGTCATAATCGCCATTTTCATCACTATTTGTTTCAGAATTGGTTGCCAATATTTCATTAATTACCAATGTGTGATTTTTGTCGGCAACAGTTTCAATAATATAATTTGAACCTGTTTTTAAATAAGCATCTTTTAAAGGTATAGTGTCATAAGCTAATTGTGCCCATACCCCTTGGGCTGCTATCAAAAACAATAATATGGAAGAAAATCTTTTCAATTCTGTAATAATATTATTTTTTTATCAAGATAATTTTTCCAACTGTTTTACCAAATCCTCGGTTTTTTTAACAAATGATTCCCTGATGCTTTTAAACTGTTTTTTTGCAGGGTTCTCATTTGTAGGCTTTACCTGATTTACCTGTTTTATTAACTCGTTGCGCATTGCCAACGACTCGGAAATAACTTTCGCCAATGGTTCATGGTTTTTTTCAGGAAATAGGTAATTGTATGTAAAACATTCTATTACTAACTCAGAGGTTACGTAGTTAATGTCTTTTTTAAACTCTTTTATGCTTGCCATAATGTTTTTTGTTTAGATGATTTTAGTATTTAGTCAATCGTCAGCCTTAACTCTCTTCATGAAAATATAGTTTATAAAACTTTAACCCTTTGTGGTTGTCAAAACCTTTTTCAACATAATCGGGGTTTGAATGAACATAAACATGAAAATTTTTATCGAGTTTTATAACGCTCCTAAAGTATTTTTTTCCTTTTTTTAAAGCTGGCTCCGATAGTTCAAAATTGTTTATCGATGATAAATTATGCTGGTTTTCAAATTCTTGTTTATACTCGTCAAAAGCCTCGCTTATCTGTTCGTCGCCAATAATATCTGTTTTAAACTGCTCGTTATCGAACACTTTGTTGTTGTTAAAAAATGCTTCGGCACGTTTAATAAATGCCACTTGATCTTGTTTTTCGACATTGTTTTGCGGAGTTAGCACACTATCGGTAAACCCTTTGCATATGTCTATTATTTGGTTTGTTTGATAAAACTCGTTTTCGCGTGGCTTTACTTTTAAAAATTCGTCGCGCCAATACATTGCCTCACTACCCCTATTAGTTGAGTCAACAATTGATACTTTATAACCAAGCTCTTGCTCGGTATTAAAAATAAGGCATCCTTTATCAAGTTTTTTTATGTTTATCCCATTTTCGTAATCAACCTCAAAGTTGTCGTTATTCTGATATACCCTAATATAAGTATCTTTATTCTCCGATTTAAAAAGCCCAATGCCGTCAACTATTTCATCGTCGATTGCAATGTCTGAAAAGCGCACAACATAAAACTCGCCTGTTTTAATTTTTGGGTGGTTAGAGCTTTGATATAAATGTTGTGCCAAATTTACCGACTGCTCATAAAAATTTGAGGGGTTATCAAAAACCTGCTTTGCATAATTAAACACTTCATTAAGCTGTAAATCAGATTCATGCGCAAAACTAAAAAAATATTCCGATTTGAATTGAGACAAGAAATACTGCTTTAAAATAGTCTCAACCGTATGGTCGCCAATATTCATTTCGGCTTTTGAGAGCTTTACTCCCTCCTCCTCGGGTCTGTTTCCGATATTATGAACCACAATTTGGTTTAAACCTACCTCGGCAAAATTAAACATAGTGCATTATTTAATAATTCAGGTGGCAAAGTTAATAATTAAACCCAAAAAATATTCATAGTCATAATTCATTATCTAAGGTATTCATAAAAATTGTTTCGGGGTTTATTTATTATTTACAGTTATTATGTTTAATTAGAGCTTACTGAGCTGCCATTTTTGTCGATAAATACTTTTGGTTCTCAAATATGCTAAAAACAAAACAGGTTGCAAGTTACAGGACTTTAACCTGTACCATGCAACCTGCAACTTAAATAAATTATTACTTAACACCTACAATGCCAATACATTAAAGATGCTGATAAGATACAATAAAAATTATTTCACCTGCCTCAATAGCATCCCCGGCATAATTTTCTTTCCACCACCTTTAAATTCGGTGCCAACCAGTTTAGCATTTTCAGCTATCTTTTCTACGCTCTCCATATTGTATCTGTTATCCCAAATATTTTTTTTATCAACTTTAATTGTAGCTACAACATCATATTTTGTCAAGCCTGTTTTTTTATCGTAAACCTGTTCAAGCACATCAAATTTATCTCCCGGCTCAAGCGCCTCTTTTAACCCTATTTTTGCTACAATTGGGTCAACTGAATAGATAGGTGTTTTTGTTTTAAACACATCGTATG
>CAYQPP010000014.1:0-3454 GCA_964419235.1 uncultured Bacteroidales bacterium | reverse complement strand
ATAGCATATGCGATAGGCTCGTTTTCGACAAATTTCATTTTATTAACCACCACAAAAGTTTTGCTTATCAGCTCTTCACCTGCATCTTTAAGCATGGCCACGCCACGTATTGATCCTTTTGCTACTTGTGCTGCCATAGCGCTTGCGTCATATGAACCCCGCTCATGTATTAGCCCCATATCAAAAGCTCCATCCTCTTTCCTGTTAAACCATTTTGCCACTAACTGGTTTGCCACTCTTTTTTTGTTTAAATACTCTTTTATGGCTATTGTAGTCTGAATATCCGATTTTTTCCCGTTCTTCTTCTTATCGGCTTTTTTTTTATCTTTTGTTTTTTCACTATCCGCTTCTGCCGATGCTTCCATAGCAGCCTCAATTGCCTCTTTATCTGTATAATCTTCGCGGTTAAAGCTTGTCTCTGCTATCCTATGGTCGTTATATTTATCAGGAAAAGGAGCTAAGTTATAAGCATTAATTACCAACTCTTTATTTAAAAAATCGGTTGATGATTTTAATAAAATGGTGTGTAACGAGCTTCTTCTGTAAGGTTTTTCAACACTTGCCTTATCGTCTTGTGCACTTAACGGTAACACAGCACCTATTGCCAATAAAAATAACAGACCTTTTAGTTTCATAGATTTTTTCATGATTTATACTTAGATTTATGTGTTTATAGAAAAATTAGCTTGCAAAGTACATAATATTTTTAATTAATAGAATTAAGGTATTCATTATTTATTTTTTATACACAAGCAAGTAATAATATATTGTTAAAATAGTTATACAAATTAACTAAGTTTGCATTCAATTAATTCAAAATACTTTTAATAGTTTAGCATTATGAATAAGATATTCATTATCATATTTTTACCGTTTATTTTTATTGGTACTTATGCCCAAACAAACAAAACCGGCACTCCTTTAACACGAATACTATTTATACTTGATGGTTCGCAGAGCATGATTGCCGGTTGGGAAACTGGAACGAAAATGAGCGTAGCAAGGGAAATACTGTATGATATGGTAGATAGCTTAGACAGGCTCGATAATGTTGAGCTGGCATTAAGGGTTTATGGTCATCAAAAACCGGTGCCGCCGCAAGACTGTAACGACACTAAACTTGAAGTGCCTTTTTCAAAAAGCAATGCCAAAACAATAAAAAACAAGTTACAATCTATTCGCCCTAAAGGCACAACCCCCATTGCCCACTCACTTGAATTGGGTGGAAATGATTTTCCTAAATGCAAAAACTGCCGCAACATAATTATACTAATTACCGATGGAATAGAGTCGTGCGACGGCGACCCGTGCGCAGTTTCGCTGCGTTTGCAAAAAAGCGGGATTATTTTAAAACCATTTATTATAGGCATAGGTTTAGATGAACAGTTTAAAGAGACTTTTGATTGTGTTGGCCGGTATTATAATGCAGGCAACGAAGACCGTTTTAAGGATATTTTGGAAGTAGTAGTTTCTCAAGCATTAAACACAACAACGGCACAAGTAAATCTTTTAAACAGTTATGGCAAACCTACCGAAACCAATGTAAATATGACTTTTTATGATAAATACTCAGGCGAGATACTATACAATTTCATACATACCATTAATTATAAAGGTAATCCTGACACTTTAAGCCTTGACCCGATACCGACATACAAAATTCAAGTGCATACCCTGCCCGAGGTTTGGGCAGATAGTATTGTTATTAACCCCGGCAAGCACAATATAATCGATATAAAAGCCCCACAGGGCAAATTAATTGTAAAAACACAAAATCGCGACTACTATAAAAAACTTGAGTTTATTGTAAAACAATCAGGTGTCGGTAAAACGCTAAATGTTCAGTTGGTTAACACCAAAAATAAATATTTAATTGGAAAGTACTCTATTGAAGTATTAACAATTCCACGATTAGTGATTGATGATATTGAAATTACTCAAAGTAAAACCTCAACAATTAAAATACCCAAGCCCGGACTGATTACTTTTGCAGGTTCGGCAAATGCCTATGGTGCTATTTATAAAATTGAAGGGAACGAGCTTATTTGGATATACAATATCAATACCGAGGTTAAGATTCAAACAATTGCAATGCTACCGGGTAATTATGAGATTATTACAAGACCAAAAAATGCAAAGGAGAGTGTTTTTACTTCTGAAATAAAATTTACGGTAAAATCGGGCGAGACCCAAAAGATAGTGCTCTTTTAACAGCTCAATATAATTTTTTTGATTCTTGAATTTAGCAGTTATGACAGGACTTGCTTAGAAATACATAATAAGCTCAACTTCAATAATATACAAAACTTTTCGCAACTTACAAATGCACCCTTTTTAAGCAATAATGCCAATAAAGTTAACACTTTTTTAATTTCTTATTCTGTTAATCTGTGCACACCCAATATAATAGTCTTGTATCTGAAGCCTATTTTTTCTTACCTATTTTCTTTTCCAGTTCTGCAATTAATTTTTCGAGTTCTTTAACCCTCTTTCTTTTTTCGGTTAATTCTGTAATATCAAGCTGAATTCCAAGAATACCTGTTTCATCAAGGTAATCAATATAAAATGGTAGTTTTGTAGTATCAAGAATAGTGTTGCCATTATTAATATCCTCTACTTCAATAACATGTAAAGGTTTCCCTGACTTTATTATATCCTGCTCGGCATCCCACTCCTTTTTGGCTTCATTATAATCATCAATAAAATCAAAATCGTTTTTTCCTATAAGGTTTTCTCTTGTCTCGCTGTGCACATCAAGCACTTTTTGATTTACGATAAGCATTTTTCCCTCTTTATCCTTCAAAAATACTTTTAACGGAATATGGTCAAGTATATTCAATAGTGCCCTTTTGTTTTTATCAACCTCGTCAAGTAACTTTTGGTTTTTCTCCTGCTCCTCTTTTCTTAAACGTGTAACCTCCTCTTGTGTTGCTTGCAGCTCCTCAAGGTTTTGACGCATCTCCTCCTCTTGTGCTGCCAGCTCCTCCGATTGGTGTTTTGACTGTTCAAGCAGTTTGTTTGTGCGCTCGTTTACCCGCGCATTTGCAATAGTTGAGGCTACACTCTCGCCTAATTTTTCGATAAACTCAATTTGGTGCGACTCAAATTTACTAAACGATACCAACTCAATAATGGCATATACCTCGTCGTTTAATATAGCCGGAACAATTAATATCGAGCGTGGATTAGACTCTCCTAACCCCGATGTAACATGCACGTAATCTTCGGGCACCTCCTCCATATATATGGTAAGCTTTTCATAAGCACAACGGCCTATCAAGCTCTCACCAACTTTAAATTTGTCCTCAATAACTTTTTTTCTATCATAAGCTATTGCACCTGTAAGTTCAAAGTATATTTCTTCATCATCATCGTTTTTAACAAAAAGCCCCCCCTGTATTGCATTAACATAATCAACAAGGTTGCTCATTATATTGAATGACAACTCTTTAAT
>CAYQPP010000013.1:15825-25812 GCA_964419235.1 uncultured Bacteroidales bacterium | reverse complement strand
TATCTTTAACAGTTGCGGATAAGGTTTAATTTTTATTTGCTTTGTATAGCCTCCCTTGATACGTATTTTGCCTTGCAAGCTCCTTCTCTATTTTTGCTACTATCTCAAAATTTTTCATACTGTTCCAATGTGGTGCTATTAACTCATTAATTGGCGATGTGCTTACAAACCTTTCGATTATTATTTTGGGGTTTAGTACTTCAATAAACCCGATAACAAAATCAAGATACTCTTGAAAGCTAAAAAGGTTGACATAGTCGGGGTTTTGATTATAACGCTTTGCCAATTGTGTGTTTTTAATTACCTGTAACTGGTGCAGTTTTAAGGTTTTTATAGGCAGCTCCGATATTATATGGGCATGCTCAAGCATCTGTTTGCGTGTTTCATTTGGCAGCCCCAATATTAAATGTGCCCCAACATCAATACCGTACAAATTGCATTGTTCAATAGCGTTTATAGAGTCTGACCATGTGTGGCATCGGTTTATTTCGTTTAAAGTTTTATCGTTTGTGCTCTCTAATCCAAATTCGATTGTTACAGGAATATCGGCAGCAATATTTTTAAGCATATTTAAAATATCGGCATTTATACAATCGGGGCGGGTGCCTATTACCAAGCCTATCACTTTAGGGTGGGCAATGGCCTCTAAATAAAGTTTGCGCAATTTATTAACCGGTGCATAAGTATTTGTATATGATTGAAAATATGCCATATAGCGCATGTCGGGGTATTTTTTTTCAAAAAAAGCAACACCCTTTGCAATTTGGTCTTTTACAGGAATATCGGTTTCGCAATAACCCGGTTTAAAGGTTTTATTATTGCAATAAATACAACCCCCAACGCCTTTAGTTCCGTCGCGGTTTGGACATGAAAAACCTACATTTACCGATATTTTTTGTACACGCCCCCCAAAAACACTTTTTATATAAGTGGGGTAATCGTTATACCTTTTTGAGTGCCCCCACGCAAACAGCCCTTCCATATATTATAATTCTGAACTCATTTTCCGTAACAGCGAAGCAAACTCCATAACATCTTCTTTTGTAGTATCATATGAGCACATCCAACGAACTTCATTAGTATTTTCGTTCCAAACATAAAAAAAGTACTCTTTTTGCAGTTTTGGGATTAATTGCTTCGGAATTATAGCAAAAACCCCATTTGCCTGAACGGTTTGAGTAATTTTAACGTTTTTAATGTCTTTTGTTTGTTGATAAAGCAATTGAGCCATTTTATTGGCATGCGAGGCATTCTTTATCCATAAATTGTTATTAAAAAAAGCTATAAACTGTGCACCTATATACCTCATTTTTGAGGATAGCTGCATACCCTGTTTCCTGAAATATTTAAAATTTTTAGCCAATTTGTTATTTAAAAACAGGACTGCCTCGCCATACATCATGCCGTTTTTTGTGCCGCCAAACGAAAGCACGTCAACACCGGCATCTTTGGTAAACTCTTTAACAGAAACCCCAAGTGAAGCAACGGCATTTGAAATTCTTGCGCCGTCCATTTGCAGGTATAGATTGTTTTTATGAGCATAATCGGATAGAGTTTTTACCTCGGCCGGCGTATAAACCGTTCCTATCTCGGTGGGTTGTGTAATTGAAATAACACCTGGCTGGCTATGGTGCTCAAACCCAAAACTGTGCATATGTTGCTTAATGTTATCAATGGTTAATTTGCCATCGGGGGTTTTTACAGGTAAAATCTTCATGCCGGTAAACTTCTCTGGTGCACCACATTCATCAACGTTTATATGGGCTGTTTCGGCACAAATTACAGAATTGAACGACCTGCCCATATTGTTTAGTCCTAAAACGTTGGCGCCTGTGCCTGTAAAAACAAAAAAAACCTCAATATCGGCGCCCATCATCTTTTTAAACACGGCAACTGCTTTTTGGGTAAAAATATCATCGCCATAGGCAATTGCATGCCCGCTATTAGCATCTGATATAGCCGCAAGAATTTCGGGGGAAATTCCGCTATTGTTATCGCTCGCAAACCCTCTATTTCTCATAATTAGTCAATTTTTTTTGTATTATTAATACAGAAACCTATTTCGGCAAATGTAAAGCAATTACTAAATTAAAAAAAACATTACGTTGCAAAGACAACAACAACATTTTTTAATCTATCTAAAAAGCAGTTGTATCAAAATATTTGAAAGTAGCCTAAAAAGTTTATTATATGTATATATTTATTTAGTATATTTGCAGTTAATGAAGTAATGTGCAAATTTAAGTAAAGTAATTTTAGGAGGACTTAACAATGAAAAAGCAAGCTGTTTTAATTTTGGCTCTATTAATTTCGATAGGGGTTTTTGCCCAAAAGCCTAAAAAGTTTTATAAAGAGGGTGTAAAACTATTTGAAACAAATCAGTATAACGAGGCGATTGACCAGTTTAACCAAGCTATTCAGCTTGATGCCTCATATGTTGATGCTTATGTATGGAGAGCAAAATCGTATGAAAAAACTGATAATTTAGAACTTTGTGCTAAAGATTATGAAAAAGCGGTAGAACTTGACCCCAAAGTGGTAAATTATATTTTTGAGGCCGGAAAGGCTAATTACAAAATAAAAAATTATGACAAAGCATTAAAATACCTTACTGAGGCTGTAGTGCTTGACAATAAGCATTTTCAGGCATTCCAATTTAAAAGTTTTGCGCATATTAAATTAAAAGAGTATAAAGATGCAATTGCCACAATTGACAATGCTTTATCAATTAAAGAAACCTATGTTGGGCATTATGCAAGGGGCGTAGCAAACGACAGCCTTAAAAATTATCCGCAGGCAATTAATGATTATGACAGGGCAATTGGGTTAAAGCCCAATTTCGAAAAAGCATTTTATACTTTGACAAAAGCATATATTAAAAACAATGAGCTCGATAAAGCCTTGCAAAATGCAACTCGCTCTGTACAAAAGTTTCCTGAATCTGCCGAAGCCTATAATACCCGCAGCTTAGTATATTATAACCTTGGCGAACTGCCAAATGCCATAAACGATTTAACAAAACTTGAGACTTTGGTTGATGACCCAAAACCGGTTTTATTTAAAAGGGGGTTATACTATTATGACTATAAACAATACCAAAATGCTAAATCAGACTTTTCGCAGTTAATAGCCCTGTTAAACGATAATTACGATGCAATATATTGGCGCGGGCGCGCTAACGAAGCAATGACTGAAAACGATGCAGCTGCAAAAGATTATGTTATGGCAATTGCTTTAATGAAAAAAAACAGCATTACATCGGCTAACCTTAGTGATGCCAACAAAAGGTTGTATGAAATTAACCGTGAAGAGGTTGCACCAATTGTGGTTATTGACACACCCATGGTAATACAACAGACCAAACTTGCCGTTCTTGACAATGCAAAAAGGCTTACAATAAAAGGTAAAATTAATGATAATAGCAATATAGCTTCATTTACAATCAACAATCAAAAAATTGAGGTATCAGAAAATAAAACCTTTAGCCATTCAATAAATATTGTTGACTTAAGCCTAATATCTTTTGTTGTTAAAGATGTTTATAACAATGAAACCAAAGTTGAGTATGACCTTACCTATATGGAAGTTGATGCTCCGGAGGTTAGGATAACAACCCCATATGCAGGCGATAACAATGAGATTTATTTAGACTCGAAAGACCCGAACCTGTTTGTTGAAGGGTTTATTCAGGACGAAAGTCTTATTAAAGAGATTTTTATTGATAGCGCAAGGGCAACCTTTAACGACACCGAACTTAACCCGCATTTTTCTGTATCAATAAATATTGAAAATAAAAATACTATTTTATTGAAAGCTGTTGATATTTTTGACAACACTATTGAAACTACATATACACTTAACCGTGAAGGCGCATTAATTGCAGAAAGCAACCCAATGGGAAAAACATGGGTAGTTTTTATCGAAAATTCAAACTATGAAACATTTGCAGGGCTTGAGGGGCCGACAAAAGATGTAAGCTCAATAAAGAGTGCTCTCTCAAGCTACGAAATACATAACTTTATTCATAAAAAGGACATGAGCAAAAAAGAGATGGAGCGCTTTTTCTCTATCGAACTTCGCGACCTTGTGAAAAAGAACAACGTTAATTCATTATTGGTATGGTATGCCGGTCATGGTAAATATATTAACGAAACAGGGTATTGGATTCCTGTTGATGCCACTCGCGACGATGAGTTTACCTACTTTAATATTAATTCGCTAAAAGCCGGAATGCAGTCGTATAGCGGATATATTACCCATACACTTATTGTTACCGACGCTTGCGAATCGGGTCCGTCATTTTATCAAGCTATGCGTTCAACCAATAAAATCCGCTCGTGCGATGATGTGAACGCAACAAAATTTAAGTCGGCACAGGTATTCTCATCGGCAGGTAACGAACTGGCATCTGACAATTCGCAATTCACAAAAACCTTTGCAAAATCGCTTCAATACAACGAAAACTCATGTATCCCTATTGAATCAATTGTAACAAAAGTTACCAAGGCGGTTGCAAACAACAAAAGCCAAAAACCTGTTTTTGGCAAAATTGCAGGATTTGAAGATGAAAACGGAACCTTCTTCTTTATTAAAAAATAAAAAAATTAAATATAATATTGTAACTTTAAACTCTCTGGCACGCCAGAGAGTTTTTTTGTTTAACCCAATTTATAGTAACATGCAACGGTACAAATTATTTTTTATACTCAGCTTTTTATTAATATCAATAAACCTAAAAGCACAAAAATACTATTTTGATAATTATAGTGTAAAAGAGGGGCTGTCGCAATCAAAAGTTTACGACTTAATACAAGATGATAAAGGTTTTATTTGGCTTGGCACGGCAAGCGGCGTTTCAATTTTTAACGGCAAAACTTTTAAAAATTTTACTGTTGACGACGGGTTGTCTGAAAATGGTGTGCAAACTATTTTACAAGACTCTTACGGAAATATTTGGTTTGGGCACACATCAGGTGGAATTACAGTTTACAAAAACGGCAAGTTTATAAGAGTAGTACCCGATACTGTTGAGATTAATGGCGACATTACCTGTTTTGTTCAAGATTCAAAAAACAGGCTTTGGATTGGCACACAAGGTTCAGGAGCCTTTAGAATTGATAATTTGGAAGCAATGCCAAACGAAAAGGCAAAAATGTCGGTTTTTACCGGAAAAA
The DNA here is from genome assembly GCA_964419235.1 of uncultured Bacteroidales bacterium. Classification (GTDB taxonomy): domain Bacteria; phylum Bacteroidota; class Bacteroidia; order Bacteroidales; family SZUA-534; genus GH45. Next base: position 20,638 of record CAYQPP010000013.1, on the reverse strand, counting down.
CTAAGCTGAGCGATAGGATTTTCTACATTACCGAAACATCAGATAGTACTATATATTTTATTATCGACAATCAGATAAAGTACTACGATGAAGCAAACAACACCTTTAAAACATACAAACACAAAGGGTTGTCGTTCTTTTTTCAGATAACATGTATGTTTGAAGATAATGAGCAAAATTACTGGTTTGGCTCATACAACGGTGGATTGTTGCGTCGCGACAGCGAAACCGGAAATGTTACGGTTTTTGATAAACGCGATGGGTTGGCAAATAACTTTATAAGCTGCATAAATCAAGACATTGACGGGGCTATATGGGTTGGCTCATGGGGAGGTGGTATAACACGTATTAATCCGAATTTTCAGATTTTTAATAAGCATAATGGGTTGGGTGGCAATAAAATACGAAAAATTATTCCCGACAGGGAGGGTAATATTTTAATAGGCACAAATGAAAACGGATTGAGTATATTCAAGGGTGAACAGTTTATGGGGTTATTTCCCGAACACGGGCTGCTGAGCGAACAAGTTTTATCGGTTGTTGAGGACAACAGAAATAATATTTGGATAGGTACAAATAACGGGCTTTGCAAATACAACCTTATAGGCGGGCAGATAAAACCTTATAATGAAAATGGGCACACCTTAAAACAAGAGATTATTGGACTGCGCAAAAGCACCGACGGAACTATCTGGGTAACTACAAAAGAGGATGGTGTATTCTCATTTTTGCCGGGCGAATCAAAATTAAACTATAATGCTGCCTTTAGCAATATGATTTTGCGATACGGGAAAATAGCAACCTGTATGGAGATTGATAATGAAGACCATATATGGGTTGGAACAATTGACGGGCTGTTCTATTTTGAGCCTGAAAAAAATGCAGCCGACCGTATTATGGGCAACGAGATTTCAACCCTGTTTTTTGATAAACACAATACAATGTGGGTTGGAAAAAAAGGCAAAGGCGTTACCACGGTAAATAACACAACATTCCAAAATATTGATACTGTCGGGAATATCTCTCCTTTAAGCTTTGCCGAAGACAAAAACGGAAATATTTGGATTGGTACCGAGGGGCAGGGTGTTATTATATACAAAACCGACAAAACACTATTGAGGTACAAAAAAGAGGACGGGTTGCTTGCCGACCTTATCACAGCAATGAAATCGGATAAAGACGGCAATATTTGGATAGGCACAAACAAAGGGCTTAACCAGTTTTCGTTAGAAAACAGTGCATTCTACTCATATACCGAGCGCAGCGGCTTTACAGGTATTGAGGTTAAAAATGGCGCACTATACTTTGATAAAAATGAAAATCTTTGGTGTGGGACTGTTAATGGGCTTTTTAAATTCGATTTGTCGAAAGAGAGGAAAAATATGTTGGAGCCTATCACAAATATAACCAACATAAAGGTTAACCTTAAAAACCGCAAATTAGTTCAAGGACTAAAATTAAACTATACCGAAAAAAGCATCTATTTTGAATACCACAGCATTTGTTTAACCGATGCTGATAAGGTTAAATACCAAGTAATGCTTGAAGGTGCCGATGATGATTGGCAACCACTCACTACTCAAAACTATAAAACATACAGCCCTCTGCCGCCGGGTAAATACACGTTTAAAGTTAAGGCCTGCAACAACCGTGGTATATGGAATAAAACACCGTCAACATTTTCGTTTATTATAAAACCCCCCTTTTATTTAACGTGGTGGTTTATTCTAATTGTAATAATTTTTACAATAGCAGCAGTTGTAGTTTATATTAATATTAGAGAACGCAACCTAAGGCGCGAAAAAATTATACTTGAAAATAAGGTTAAGGAACGTACTGCCGAGGTAGTCAGCAAAAATGAGGAGCTGGCAAAGAAAAATAAAGATATTACTGATAGTATTACATATGCCCGAAGGATTCAACAAGCTATTTTGCCTTCGCATGCAGTTATAAAAGAGTCTGTTCCAGAGTCGTTTGTGTTATTTAAGCCAAAGGATATTGTGAGTGGCGACTTTTATTGGTTTCAGGTTGTTGACGATACAATAATGTTTTCGGCCGTTGATTGTACAGGGCATGGCGTGCCCGGGGCTTTTATGAGCATAATGGGGCACGAAGGGTTGCAACGGTCAATTGGCGAGTTTAAGTTGCGTAATCCTGCCGATATTTTAAACAAGTTAAACGATTTGGTACAGGAGTCGCTGCAAGGTGGTAACAACCCCGATGTTAAGGATGGTATGGATATGGCACTATGTGTGTATCTGCCAAAAAAATCGGTATTGCAGTATGCAGGCGCAAATAACCCGCTATATATTATTAGAGAAGCCAATAAACCAAACTTAATTAAAAACGGTGAACAGATGGAGCCCTCAATGAGCCTGTTGGGTTACAATTTGTTTGAAACCAAAGCCGACAAACAGCCTATTGGGGCATACCTTTACCGTGTGCCTTTTGCAAACAATGAGTACGAAATATTGCCTAACGACAGTATTTATATATTTTCCGACGGCTATGCCGATCAGTTTGGCGGGCCTAAAGGGCGAAAGTTTATGTATAAACAGTTTAAAGAGATGTTGTTGAAAAATCAAGAATCAACCATGGAGCAGCAAAAAGTATTCTATAACCAAATTATTAATGCATGGATGAGCAATTATGATCAAATTGACGACATCTGTTTAATGGGAATGCGGTTTTAATCAAAAGAATTCCTCGAGGCTTTGCCTCGGGGATAGTCAACTTTAAGAATTTTCTTTATTGAAAGTGTACTAAAATCAATAATTTAATATGATTAAAAATAGAACTAAGTTGTTGAGGTATTTTTTGTTTGCGGCGTTTTTATTGTTTTTAGGGTGTAAACAAAAGCCTAACACTTCAAAATTAAAAAAGCATATTTACAGCTTAGACAAACCCAACACAACCATAACAGGCAAAATAACCAATGCGGCAGGCAAATTTGTGGTGTTGTCGCAAAACACTTTTATTGATACGGCTTATTTAGACAACCACAACAAATTTGTGTTTAATTTAAACTTGCCATTAGCCGGATATTTTCAATTAAATGACGGAAAAAACAGGTTTAAAATATTCCTGTCGCCAAATTACAACCTGCTTGCCTCATATAACTCAAACAATGTTTTTGGTAGTATAAAATTCTCCGGAAAGGGTTCGGATGCCAATATTTACATGAAGGAAAAATATCTTTTAATGTTGGAAAACGATATTCCATTGACACATTTATACCAGATGCCTGTAAAGGAATTTCGCCATTTTGTCGATTCACTTTTTGTTATCGAAAAGATGTTTTATAACGAATTTGTCGGGAAAAAAGATTTTGCCGAAGTTTTTAAGCAAACCGAGTTGGCGTTACTTAAATATGATAGGGCTACCAAATTAATGGAGTACCTTAATACAAATACCGAAACGTATAAGATAAACACCACCAAATATTTAAAGTTTTTAAATAAGCTTTCGGTAAACGAAAGCAGCCTGCTCGATGTATATGAATACAAACTATTTTTAAATGCATATATTTCATATTATGCAAGGCAAAAAACCAACACCAAAAATTTATTTCCATTTGAAATAACTTTGGCCAAGATGCAAACCGTAACTCAAAAAATACAAAACCAAGAGGTAAAAGACTATTTGCTGTTTACGTTATTAAATGACCATGTTAGGTATTACGGATACAAAAAAACAGAGGTGCTATTTGAAAACTTTGGGAACGAGTGCAAAAACGAAGAGTTGCGGCAGCAGCTTTTAACTCCGCACAATGAGTATGTGCAACTTACACAAAAGCAAAAAGCCCCAGCAATTGAAATGACCGATGTTGCCGGTAACAAATACACACTAAGCAGTTTTGCGGGCTCATATATTTACATTGATATTTGGGCAACATGGTGTTTGCCATGCCGAAAAGAGTCTCCATATTTTGAGAAGTTAAAAGAGAGATATAAGCATAAAAACGTGGTTTTTGTCAGCTTGTCGGTTGATAAGAAAAAAGATGACTGGATAGAGTATTTGACACTAAAAGGCTTGTCAGGAAATCAATTTTTGGCATCTGACATTAAGCCTTTTTTGGATACGTATATGATAAAAACCATTCCACATTTTATTATTATCGACAATAAAGGTAATTTGACCGACATTAATGCAAGCAGGCCTTCGGAAATTGGAACAGAGTGGTTTGAGGGGCTGCCCGACAAAGCATCGCTTTAAGATTATGCCGAGGAAATAAGTTCTTCGATAGTTTTTGGGATTAGCCCGAGGCCGCTAACCTTTATATGCGATTTGTTATAAAACGGCTCGCGCAGGGCAAGTTCTTCTTTAATAAATACCAACAACTCTGTGCCGGATTTACCGCTTATAAGGGGGCGCTTGTTTTTTGCACCAATTAGCCTGCTTACCAATGCCTTTGGCGTTAATTCAATATAAATAGTTTTGCCGTGTTTGTTCATCTCATCCATGTTGTTGAAAAAACAGGGCGTTCCGCCGCCGGTTGAGACAATAGTATTTGTATAGCCGAAGGTTTTTTTTAGGGCTTCTTTCTCAATTATGCGGAATTCTGCCTGCCCGTTGTTTTTAAATATCTCCGATATTGTGAGGTTTTGTTCCTTTTCGATAGCATCATCCAAATCGATAAAATTATACCCCAGCCTTGATGCAAGTTTTTTGCCAGCTGTGGTTTTGCCGCTCCCCATATATCCGATAAGGTAAATCAACATTTAATTATATGTTTGTAACAATTTGTTAAACTTTAATAGGCTTTGCCTCGGGATTCCATATATTCTCCCCTAAAATTAGGGGAGATATCAAC
>CAYQPP010000013.1:0-15725 GCA_964419235.1 uncultured Bacteroidales bacterium | reverse complement strand
AGGCTTTGCCTCGGGATTCCATATATTCTCCCCTAAAATTAGGGGAGATATCAACCAGCAATTGCTGGTTGATAGAGGGGTTTGAATAAAGAAAATTTTAAGAATTTTATTTATTCAAACCCCAACGACATTTGTTCTCCGGCGTTTTCGGGAGGAACAGGTTTAATTGCTTCAGCCTTTTCATCATTTTCGGCGTTGTTGTCGTTGTCAATATCTTCAGGCTCGTTGCTTTCGGGTTCTTCGGGTTCAACCTCCTCTTTCACAAGAGGTTCAATCTCTATAATTTTTTTAACCTCGTAATTGGTTATCCGTTTGCCTCGGGCTTTGTGGCTTTTAACGGCAATAAACTCTTCGGCATCTACAATTTCATCGTCGCGCCCAGCATGTTTGCCGCCAAATATGATTTTTACCTGCGGCCATTTTTCATCGGTAAGCAAAATTAGCTTTGAGTCGGGGTTTTCGCCAATAATATTGGTCTCTTTATTTGTTTCGTCAAATTCAAACCTTTTTAGGTAATAGAACCCTTGCTCGGCATCGTAAAACACCGCCGTAAAAATTTTGCCGGGTTTATACTTTTCAATTCGCAAAATATTATCAGGGTAGTGGTTGCTGATATCAAAATTCGACATGTGGTAATCGCCATCCTTGCCAACCACGAGTATTTTGTCGTCTCCTTTAAACTCTCCAAGGTACAAGCCCCTCTCTTCGGTGCTCAGCCTAAATACCACCTCGTCGAACCATATTTTTAAACCGCCAAGCGTTGAAACTCCCTCATCTTTTAATACGGTGCGGTGCACTTGGTGGCGGGTTAATATATTGCCCATACTTTGCCGCCCCTTTATCGCAAGTTTGCGGAAATCGAGCTCAAAAATCAGCTTTTTAAGTTTTGGGCGCGGCTTCAGGTATATTTTAATTGTTTCGGCCTCGCCATTGGGGTTTGCGCTAAAATACAGAATACGAGAACCATCTGTGCCTTTTGTAACATCGTACTCTTTATCGCGCGTAACGCCTTTAACAGGAAAACGTTTCATGTAGGTATATCCAAACTTGCCATCGCGATAAATAAGGTTATAAATTGTACGCTCGTCATTGCGTTTAAAAACCGAAACATGAATAATGTCTTTGCCTACGAATGTTTTGTCTGAAATTTTTGTGATAAGGTATTTTCCGTCTTTTTTAAATGCTATTATATCGTCAATATCCGAACAGTCGCAAACAAACTCCTCTTTGCGCATGGCGCTGCCCATGCCAATAAATCCCTCTTTAAAATTGCAATAAAGCTTTTCGTTGGCCACCACCACTTTGGTAGCTTCAATGTTTTCAAAACTCCTTATTTCTGTTTTGCGCTCGCGCCCTTTGCTGTGCTTTTTCTTTATCTGCTTAAAATAGTTGATGGCAAAATCAACAAGGTTGTTTAAATGGTTTTTAACCTCGGCAATTGCCTCCTCAATATTCAGCAGTTGGTTTTCGGCCTCTTTTGACGAAAATTTGAGGATACGCCGCATCTTAATCTCAAAAAGCCTTTTTACATCGTCGTCTGTAACTTCTCTGATAAATTTCTTTTTAAAAGGCTCTAACCGCTTATGGATATGAACGATTACAGAATCATAATCTTTTCCCTCTTCGTATTCTTTATCTTTATAAATGCGTTCCTCAATAAATATTTTTTCAAGAGATGAAAGGTGCCATGCCTCTTCAAGTTCGCTTAGTTTTACCAACAACTCTTGCCTCAACAGTTCTTTAGTATAGCTGGCTGATATCCTGAGCATTTCGGTTACGCCGAGAAATTTGGGTTTATCGTCTTCAATTACGCATGAATTTGGCGAAATGGATATCTCGCAATCGGTAAAGGCGTAAAGTGCATCAATGGTTTTATCGGGCGATATGCCCGGGATGAGGTGTACCAAAATTTCAACTTCGGCTGCGGTATTGTCATCAATGCGTTTTATTTTTATTTTGCCTTTATCGTTGGCTTTTAATATTGAATCGATAAGTGTTGAGCTATTTTTGCCAAAAGGGATATCTTTTATGGCAAGTGTTTTTTTGTCGATTTTTTCGATATGTGCCCTTACCTTAACCGCCCCTCCGCGTAGCCCGTCGTTGTATTTCGATACATCAATCATTCCGCCGGTTGCAAAATCGGGGAACAGCTCAAAAGTTTTGCCATGCAAGTGGGCAATGCATGCATCAATAAGCTCGATAAAATTGTGTGGTAATATTTTCGATGCCAAACCAACGGCAATACCTTCAACGCCTTGTGCCAGCAGTAATGGGAATTTTACCGGTAAGGTTACGGGTTCTTGGTTACGCCCGTCGTATGATAGTTTCCACTCGGTAATTTTAGGGCTAAAAACTACATCGAGCGCAAATTTTGAGAGCCTTGCCTCAATATACCGCGGGGCGGCCGAGCCGTCGCCGGTTAAAATGTTACCCCAGTTGCCTTGGCAGTCAATCAATAAATCTTTCTGCCCGAGCTGAACCAATGCATCGCCAATTGAAGCATCGCCATGCGGGTGAAACTGCATGGTATTACCAATAATATTGGCAACTTTATTATAGCGTCCATCGTCTAACCGCTTCATTGAATGTAGTATGCGACGATGCACGGGTTTTAAACCATCATTCAAATGAGGTACGGCACGCTCCAAAATCACATACGATGCATACTCTAAAAACCATGTTTGGTACATACCCGAAATATGCGATATGTGCTGTAGGTTATTTGTTTTTACATCTTCGGGGTCGTTTGAATGTCCATTACCCGGCTTTTGTTCTTGTTTTTCTAATTCTTCAGACATATTTTAATAATTTCTCCCTTTTGAAGTTATTCTATACTGTTGTAATCTACTTGAAGGTTTTTGAGGTATTGTTTGTTCTATATATCCATTTTTCAATAATTTTTTTATTGCCCGGTTTAAATTTCCGGAAACTGTATTCATATTTAATCTCTTAGAGATATGTGATTTTGAAAGCGGTTTGTAATAAATGGCATTTAAAATCATTATTTCTAATGACTCTGCCTTTGACTCTGCCTCATTATCTTTTTTTATAAACTGTACTTGAAAGGCTAATCCCTTATCATCCCACTTAAAATCAATATTATCATAATAATTCAATTCATCAGCAATAACACCCGATATTTTTCGAGGCGTATCTTTAATTCCTATATACAATTTACCACCTGCATCATTTGCAAATGCAATAATTGTTTTTGCGATATCTGATGAAACAGGCAATTTCTCCTTAAATTCTAATCGCCTCCCTTCCGGCTGTTTTATTATTTCAGATATTTTCATTTTTTAACTACTCCGGTATTTCCTCTTCAATTTTTAGGTTCTCTATAATAAATTGTTGACGGTCAGGGGTATTTTTTCCCATATAAAACTCTAACAAATCAGATATTGAGTCTCCTTTTTTAATATTGACGGGGTCTAACCTTATATCTTTGCCAATAAAGTATTTGAATTCGTTTGGAGAAATCTCGCCTAACCCCTTAAACCTTGTAATTTCAGGGTTTGCACCCAGTTTTTTTATAGCATTTTCGCGCTCTTCGTCAGAGTAGCAATAAATAGTCTTCTTTTTATTCCTAACCCTGAATAGCGGTGTATCAAGTATATACAGGTGTTTGTTTTTAATTAAATCGGGGAAAAACTGCAAAAAGAAGGTAATTAACAGCAGGCGTATGTGCATACCGTCAACGTCGGCATCGGTGGCAATAATAACATTGTTGTAACGAAGGTTTTCCATATCCTCCTCAATGTTCAATGCGGCTTGCAGTAAATTAAATTCTTCATTTTCATACACCACTTTTTTGGTTAGCCCGTAGCAATTCAACGGCTTGCCTTTTAGGCTGAATACTGCTTGTGTGTCAACGTCGCGGCTTTTTGTAATTGAGCCCGATGCCGAGTCGCCCTCGGTAATAAATATCGATGTCTCTAATTTACGGTCGTGTTTTGTGTTGTAATGTGCACGGCAATCGCGCAATTTTTTATTATGCAGGTTAGCTTTTTTAGCCCTCTCTTTTGCCAGTTTTTTTATTCCTGAAATTGCTTTTCTCTCTTTTTCGGAGTCTTGTATCCTTCGTAAAAGTATTTCGGCAGTCTCTGAGTTTTTATGCAAAAAGTCATCGAGGTGCTTTTTCAGGAAATCGTTAATAAATTTGTTAACCGACGGTCCTTTTGGCCCTATATCTTTTGAACCCAGTTTAGTTTTTGTTTGCGACTCAAAAACGGGTTCTTCAACCTTTATGCTTATTGCCGCACAAATTGATGCGCGAATATCGGCTGCTTCAAAATTTTTGCCGTAAAATTCGCGTATTGTTTTAACAATGCCTTCACGGAATGTTGACAAGTGCGTGCCGCCCTGTGTTGTGTGCTGTCCGTTTACAAACGAGTAGTACTCTTCGCCGTACTGCCTGCCATGAGTCATTGCAAGTTCAATATCTTCGTCTTTTAAATGTATTACCGGATAAAGCCCCGGTGCATTCATGTATTCATCCAGTAAATCGCGCAGGCCGTTGCGCGACACAAATTTATGACCGTTTAAGGTAATGGTAAGCCCCGCATTCAAAAAAGTGTAATTGCGCAATAGCGTTTCAACATATTCCGATATATACCTATAATTTCCAAACAGCTCCTCATCGGGGCAAAATTCAATAAAAACACCGTTAGGCTCATCTGCTTTAGTAAGTTCAAAATCATTAATTACCTTGCCGCGCGAAAATTCGATAGCTTTAACTTCGCCTTCGCGAAACGATTTTATATTAAATTTTGTTGATAATGCATTTGCCGCCTTTAATCCAACGCCGTTAAGCCCTACCGATTTTTTAAATACCTTGGAGTCATATTTTCCTCCTGTATTCATTTTTGACGAAACATCGAGCACTTTCCCCAACGGTATTCCCCTGCCATGGTCGCGCACAGTTACCTCCCTATCGGTAATGGTAATATCAATTTGTTTGCCGTTACCCATAACAAACTCGTCAATAGAGTTGTCAATAACCTCTTTTATAAGAATATAAATACCATCATCGCGCGATGATCCGTCGCCCAATTTGCCGATATACATACCCGGGCGCAAGCGTATATGCTCCTGCCAATCGAGTGTTTTTATCGCATCTTCTGAATAAACTGCTGACATATTGTTTTTGATTTTGCACAAATATAGTTATTTGAAAACCCATTTGGAAAGCGATTTATTAACACCTGTTAATAAATGAACAACCTCGCTGCAAGTAAACGAGGTATTAATTTTATATACAATACTGTGTTTCGCAGCAAGCTGTAAGGAGCTTGCCTCGCTATACAACTTTGGAAGGTGGGTAAAACCCACAAGTGTGAGATTTAAACAGCTATTAATATCTGAACATCCTTAACGGGATGCCTGCAGTAAATGTAAAAAGCCTATTTGATGTAGAGTAACCATTTTTGGAAACATATGTTACATTTGATAAGCCTAAACTATAATTCAAAGAGAGCTGTACATCTTTAAAATCGAGCCCGAAACCAAAATTAAAGCCAAAATCAAACACTTTCATATCCTTGTCGTTATCCATGCCGATAGTTATATCTTTGTCTTCCTTTTCGGTTTTCCCGTCATATGTCAATTCAGCTTTAACATCACCCATAAATGCGGCCCCGATATACGGCCCTGCTATAAAAAAAAACTTAACCCCTTCAACGTTATTTGATATTTTCAGGTTTAAAGGCAGTTCTATATAATACAAATTTACTGAAACCTTTAATGTTGCTGTTTTGCCATTTACTTGCTTATCGTCTTTAACCTTATATCCTTTCATTGAAAATGCAATCCCTGTTTCAATCGACACAGGATTAATATACTTAAATTCATGCAAAAATCCTGCATACAGCCCCGGTTTATACTTATAATTTAATTCATCGGTATAATTATAGTCATTGTCTTTTACAGTCATAGTTGACATATTCACTCCTAATTTAAAGCGGGTGGTTTGTGCAAATGAGGTAAAAGACAAAATTAACAGTAACAATAAAACAGATAGTGTTGCGGCTTTTTTCATATTTGGTTTAATAACTTAATTATAAGCTTTTTTATTAACTATATTTTATCAAAAATAGAATTAATAACTTATTTACAAAAGCCCCCGTAATATGTTAAAAAGCAAACAGCCCTACGCTAAAAATTGCATAGGGCTGTTTAATTAATATATTGTGGAAATTATTTATTATTCTGCACCACAGCCAAATCGCTTCTTTTATCTTTAAGTTTATCAACCAATGCAGTCCATTTTTTTTGTGCTATGGTAGTCATGCGGTACATTACCGGAACAATTACCAAAGTAAGGAATGTTGAAAATGTTAAGCCAAAAATAACAGTCCAGCTCATTGGGCTCCACATTGCCGACATATCGCCCCCAAAATAGACGTTTGGTTCGTAGCTTGTCAGCAGCCCGTTAAAATCAAAATTCATACCCACCGCCATTGGTATTAAACCCAAAATTGTGGTAATTGCCGTTAACAGTACCGGGCGCAAACGGGTTTTCCCCCCTTCAATAATACATTCGGTGGCTGCATCAACCGATAAATATGCATTTTCGGGTAGTTTCAACTCTTTACGTTTCCTCTCTTTTAACAGTTCAATATAATCAATAAGCACAATGGCGTTATTTACCACAATACCTGCCAGCGATATTAACCCAATGCCTGTCATTATTATAATAAAATCCATATGGAATGTCCATAAACCGCCAAATACACCAATAGTACTAAACAGTATGCTTGCCATTATTATTATTGTGCGTATTAACGAGTTGAACTGTGTTACCAGTATTAACATAATAAGTGCCAATGCTATAAGCATGGCTTTGCCAAGAAAATCTGACGACTCTTGCTGGTCTTGCTGCTCGCCGGTAAAATTAACCGAGTATCCCTGCGGCATTGTAAAATTCTCAATTGTCGATGCAATCTGCATATTTATTGTATTGGCATTATACCCCTCAATGGCGTTTGAGTATAGTGTAACCACGCGTTTCATATCTTTTCGCCTAACCGAGCTAAAAGTAGTTGAATACTCAAAATCGGCTACTGCCGAAAGCGGAATATGTATTGGCGGTCCATCGCCAAAAAGCGTAATTTTCATATTCTCCATTGCCGCCAAATTATAGCGGTATTCATCTTTCAGGCGCACCTGTATGGGGTATTCATCTTCGCCAACCTTAAATGTCGAGGCCTCGGTGCCAAACAGGGCGTTACGCAGCGTCATGCCTATCATGCCTGTGCTTAGCCCAAACCGTTGGGCTTTGTCGCGGTCAATATGTATAAGCAGTTCTGGTTGCTGGGTGCTTATGTTCATTTTCAACCCTTCAATCCCTTCAATATCCGATGCATCGATAATTGTTTTTAGGGTATCGGCCAAATACACAAGTTTGTCAAAATCGTGTCCGCTAATTTCAATATTAATAGGTTTGCCCGTTGGCGGCCCTTTTGAGTCTTTTGATGCCTCCATTTTAACGCCGGGGTATTTATTAAGCAAATGCTCGCTTAAATCGGTCATTATTTCCGAAGTGTTTAAGCTGCTGCGAAGTTGATAATCAATAAAACTTATGGTAATAAGTGCTTTGTTGGGGGTAACACCCGATGAAAAATCTCTTGGGTTGCCTTTGCCAACCGTTGTCAAAATTGATTCAACAACGCTATTTGTGTCGCCGGGTATTAAAGCCCCGCTTGCCGTTAAATATGCAATTATATCGTCCTCTAACTGCTTGGCATATTCGTTAGTGCCTGTAATGTCGGTTCCAACCGGCAGTTCCGATACTATGTTTATATAATTTGGGTCGCCGTCGGGGAAAAGTGTTATATCGGGTGTGCTTAAAAAAAACAGCATAATAGTAATAACCATAAGCACAATTGTGCCAAAAAAGAAGAGCAACAAGTTTTTGCCTTTAAGCGCAAACCTAAGCGATTTTTCGTAGCCGCGCTCCAGTTTTATTAAAAATATTTGCTGAAACCATGATTCTAAACGGCTTAAAAACAGCATGTTCATTAACCCGATGGCCCCAAAAATAATTAACAAGTTGCCAATTACCATTTTATGGGCAAACAACAACAACCCACCAAATACAACCATGGCAAAAGCTCCGTAAATGCCAAGCATTTTTTGCTTTTTACTTGCTTTTTTGTTACCGTTTTTTGCTTTAATAAACGATGCCGAAAACACCGGTATAATTACCAATGCAACAAACAGCGACGATGTTAGCACAATTATTAAGGTAATAGGCAGATACTTCATAAATTCGCCCATAATACCCTCCCAAAAGGCAAGGGGCAAAAATGCCGCAAGTGTTGTTGCCGTTGAGGCAATTATTGGTATTGCAATTTCGCCGACAGCCCGCTTGGCAGCCTCCCAAGGCTTGTAACCGTTATCAACAAAGCGATATATGTTTTCAACCACCACAATGGCATTATCAACCAGCATGCCAAGCGCCAGTATCAAAGCAAACAGTACAATCATATTTATACGAAAGTCGATTGCCCCAATAATAACAAACGAAATCATCATCGACAGGGGTATTGCCATACCCACAAAAAGAGCGTTGCGCGTTCCGAGAAAGAAGAAAAGTACCAAAACCACAAATATCACCCCCATTATCATGCTATTCTCCAAATTATGCAGCTGCATTTTTACCGTCTCGCTTTGGTCGTTTGTTATTGATATTGTCAAATCTTCGGGCAGCATTTTGTCGGCTTTTGCCTTGTTTAAAACAGCAAACACATCTTTTGTTGTTGACAGTAGGTTTTTGCCACCCTTTTTTATTACCTGAACAGAAACAACCGCCTGCTTATCGAGCCGGGCAAAGCTTTTAGCCTCTTCGTATCCGTCAATAACGTCGGCAACGTCGCGTAAATACACAATATTGCCATCTTTATTTTTTATTATTATGTTCCTAATGTCGTCCATGTTTTGGAATTCGCCGTCTAAGCGTATGTTCCGTCGGGTTTGCCCAAGCAAAATGTCGCCGCCCGAAATCGACATGTTTTCGCCTTGTATGGCTTTTGTGATTGTATTGAACGAAACATCATATGCCTCCATCTTTACCAAATCGGCATTTATCTTAATCTCGCGCTCGTTAACCCCTTCAATGGTAACTTTTGAAACATTGTTAATGCTTTCCATCTCATCTTCGAGATACTCGGCATATTTTTTCAACTCTTCAATACTGTAATCGCCCGACAGGTTTATGTTCAAAATCGGAAATTCGGAGAAATCGATATCAAAAGCAGTAGGACCTATAAGCTCTTTGCCCGTTGGCAATTCACTATCTGCCACATCAACGGCATCTTTAACCCTGCGCAGGGCATCTTCAATTTCAACATCGGTGTTAAACTCAACAATTATCATCGATACGTCTTGCGACGATGTTGATGAGAGCTCCTTGAGTCCCCTCACGTTTTCAAGCTCTTTTTCTAAAGGGCGTGTTATAAGGTTCTCGATATCCTCGGGTGAGTTTCCGGGGTAAACCGTGTTTACCATTATCTGCGGCCACACAATTTCGGGGTAAAGCTCCTTTGGCAGATTTATATACGAGCTGATACCAAATATCAACAGTATAAATGTCAATAAAAATACTGTGTTTTTATTCTTTAAGGCAATTGAGGTTAACTTAAACTCTCTGAATTTACCCGTTTTTTTATTATTCTCTTCTGACATGATTTTAGCGTTTATTTTTTCTTATTAATAGCGTTTAACGGTTTAAAACACTATTTAATAGCTACGGGTATCCCTGTGCTCACAAGGTTATAACCCTTAACAACAACTTTGTCTCCCTCTGCCAAACCCTCATTTATCATTGTTTTATCTTGGTATGACATGCCTGTGTTGATTTGCCTTTTTTCAATAATAATTTTTGAGCCTTTATTGACGGTAACATATACATAATCGCCCGAAACGTCTTTTTTAATTACAAGCGATGGGATTACAAAAGCCTGTTTTGTCGAAAAATCGTTAATCCTGATGGTTGAAACCATATTTGGCTTTATTAATTTGCCATCGTTGTCTATTTTTAACTCAATCTCAAATGTGCGGCTTTTTGGGTTTAATACATTCGACACCCTGACAATAGGCACATCCATTTTAAATTCGGGTATCGACGAGAATGTCAACTCAACCATTTGCCCTTTTTTGACTTTGCTGACATACTTTTCTGAAACGTTTGCCTTTATTATTATCTTGCTTAGGTTTACAAATTCGATGGCGGGGAATTGCGGACCTGCCATTTCGCCTTTTTTAGGGTAAATTTTATTTACAACCCCATCAAATGGGGCCCTAAGCTGCGACATTTTAAGTTGTGCCGTCAACGATTCTAACTGGGCATCTAACCCCTCTTTTGCCGATTTTGCCTGCAGGTACTGTATTTCAGAGCCAACCTCTTGCTCCCAAAGCCTTTTTTGTTTTTCATAGTTTTTGTTAGCAAAATCAAGGCTCGATTTAACACCTGCAATCTGCTTTTCGATGGCATCGGTATTTAACGTTAACAGCAGGGTGCCTTTTTTAACCTTTTGCCCCTCAACCACCTTAATTGATTTTACCTTGCCTCCCATTTCAGGACTCAGCCTCCCATATTTTTCTGCTTCGACATTCCCAAATACCACAAAATAGTGGTTAAAAGGCTCATGCCTCATATTTTTTACTTTAACAGGAATATCATTTACCACATCATTTTCGGTAAGTTGGTTCTCTAACGAGCGAATGGTTTTTTCAATATTTGCGATGCGCGTTTTTTGGTTGATTATCTTCTTCATAATAACCTTTTTGTCAGCCTTTATGCTTGTATCCATTTCGTTAATGGCAATGCTTATTTTATTTATCTCTAAGGCTGTTTTGTGTTGCAAGTTTTGTAATGAATCCCTTTTTGCAACCAACTCTTCGTATGTTCCCTTTGGGCTTCCGCATGCAACAAAAAGGGCAATTATAGGTAGTAGTTTAAATACTGTTTTCATGTGTTTAAATATTAGTTTAGTAATTTGATATTTAATCGTATCCTTTTGTGGAGGAATTGACTAAAATAATTATCCCTCAATAAGGGCTTCATCTGTATAAAGTTTTGTAATTAATTGATAATATGTTTTAAAGTTTGCTAAATGCCTTATCAAGTGCAATTTTCTTAGTCAGCAGCTCTTGAATAGCCGTGGCATAAGTTAATTGCGCCTGCAGGTATTGGTTGTTAAATATCGACAGCTCCAACGACGAAACCATGCCCTCTTTAAACCGTATGGTTGCTTTTTTGAGCACTTTTTCAGAAAGGGTTATATTATCGCTCTCGTTGTAATAATTTGCTAATGCCGTGTTATAGTCAAACATGCTTTGCTGGGCTGTTAAAGTAAGCCTCAATGCTTCTTGCTCTTTCATGTTCGAAGCTTTGTCTAACTCAATTTTTGCCTGTCCCACCTTAGCCAGCCTCATACCGCTCGACACAATTGGCATCGATAAACTTACTCCAATAATATGTTTTATGTTCATATTAAAGGCAGGGTTTTTAAATTGGTCTTTATATTGGTAAAAACCCGAAACGGTTGGCAAAAATGTCGATTTTTCTCTATTAAGGCTTAACGATTGTAAATCCTCCTGTGTTGTAAGCAGTTTATAATCAATGTGCTCATCGAGGTTAAATTTGTAATTTGTCGGTTCAATAATATTAATTTTGAGCAGCATGGCTATACTGTCCAAAAATTCAACTCGGGTATCGGCCTCAATACCTATTTGGTATTTGAATAACTTCGACAGGTATTGAATTTGGTTTTCAATTGTGCGCAAGCTGTTTTCGGTACGTTTTACGGTTAGCTGCAACTGGTCAACATCGGTATCTTCAACCAAACCTTGTTCATAAAACTTTTTTGTATATTCATAGTTCATTTTCAGGTTTTTTAAAGTCTCCTCTAAAACAACCTTATTCTCTTTTAAAATTAAAATGGCGTAATATGAGCTGGCAATGCTTTCGCGAATATTAATTTTTACCTTGTCGTAGTTTTCAACGGCAAACAGCTTGTAAATGCGCGATGCCTGTAAACCCACAATATACTCGCCGCTAAATATAAGCTGGGTAAGCATAAGTGAATACGACACATTATTTGTAACACCCATTTTAAAAGACTCTCCCGGTACCATTGAGTAAAAATTCGGGTCTCTAAAGTCGCCTCCTACTATGGGCTCGTTATTGCCTTTGTTGGCACCCATAATTGTTTGTGGAAAACTCATTTCAGGTATATCGGGCATATACGTATAATCAACTTTTCCGCTTACCTGTGGCAACCCGATTGCCGTTGTTTCCCAAATCTTTTTTTGTGCCGACTCAATATCCAATGCGGCATTTTTACTAACAAAAAAGTTGTTTATGGCAAAGTCTTGCGCCTGTGGCAGTGTAAATTTATAAACTGTATCTGTTTGGGCATTTATTACTCCTGTAACCGCTCCTAATACAAACAAAAGGGCTGCCAACTTTAATCTATTCATTTTGTTTTATATGTTATTGGTTTTACTATGTTTAAATCATTTTTAACAACAATTGTTTTAAATTATTGCAAATAGTTTAATGAAAAATACTTAAGTTGCTTATTATTAAAATATTACAATTTATATGATTATAATACCCTGCAAAAATATATATTACATTTTAAAACAAAATAAAAAATCGGTAAACAAGCAAATGTTATCGGTAAATCCTTTTTTTATCTCAAAACATTAACAATTTTTATACATAAACAGTACTATTTAATTATTTATCCTTAAATCCGCAAAGCCTGTCCCGCTTTTTCGGGATAACGGTGTGAGTTGTTAAGTTATTATTTATTAGTATAGTTTTTTGTTCAATTTACCAAAGCCGCCATACCCTCGCTTTGCCGTTTTACGTATTTATGGTTAGTAAAGCGATGTTCAATTCCTGTTTTATTATGGTTTTACAGGATTAAATTCCTGTTATATTATAATTTTACGGGATTTAATTCCTTAAAAACCATAATATTTTTGGATTTTAATTAAATATTAAATATTTTTGTGAAAAAAAATAATGATAACAAGAGTACTTAAAGATAAAATTAGCAAAACTTTTTTTAAAGGAAAGGCAATTATAGTAAGTGGCCCAAGACAGGTTGGGAAAACTACACTATTAAAACATTTACTGAGTAATATAAAGGGAACAACACTATTTTTGGATGGTGACGATATATCAATCCAAAATTTATTAAACAGACCAAATACGCAACAAATAAAACAGATAATAGGAGATAATAGTATAGTTTTTATTGATGAAGCTCAGCGCATTCCTGAAATTGGAATTACTTCTAAAATTATTGTTGATCAATTTCCTCAAATTCAACTTGTTTTAAGTGGGTCGTCATCATTTGAGCTAAGCAATAAATTAAACGAACCGCTAACCGGACGAAAATGGACATTTAACTTGTGGCCAATAACATGGGAGGAGTGGCAAAACCATGTAGGATACGTAAAAGCCGAGCAGGATATTGAAAATAGGTTGGTTTTTGGGTTATACCCCGAAGTTTTAAATCACGAGGAGAATCCTTCGCTTGTGTTAGCAGAGTTGTCCAATAGTTATCTCTATAAAGATATATTAATGTATGGAGGACTAAAAAAACCAAATGAAATAAAAAAATTATTACAGGCTTTAGCTTATCAAATTGGTAACGAGGTTTCATTAAATGAGCTTAGTCAAATTGTCGGAATTGACCCAAAAACCGTAGATAAATATATTGACATACTTGAAAAAGCTTTTATAATATTCAGATTACAACCATTAGGCAAAAACTTAAGAAATGAAATAAAATCGAAAAACAAGATATATTTTTACGATAACGGCATCAGAAATACGGTAATCGGGCAACTTCAGCCATTTGCTATCAGACAAGATATCGGGCAATTGTGGGAAAACTTTTTAATTAGCGAGCGCATAAAACAATTGAGCCTTAATAAAACTCTGCTTAACTACTATTTTTGGCGCACTACCCAACAGCAAGAGGTTGACTATGTAGAAGAAATAGATGGTAAATTTTTTGGTTATGAGTTTAAATGGAACGAAAAAAAGAGGATAAAATTCCCAAAAACATTTACAAATAACTATAACTCCATAAATAAAGGTATCAATCGAGCTAATTTTAGGGATTTTGTTTTTTTAAACGGCACTAAAAATTAAAGTTACAATATTTGATACCTGTATGTCAGTAAATTGAAAAAGGCAAAAAATTTGAAGAAATTAATTATTGTTGCCTATTTATCCCTGCATTTTTAAAAAATAACTTTAAATTTACAGGAAAAATTGAAAAATGCATTACAACAGAAATCTTGAGGCAGAAGTCTTAAAACACCTAAACCATTTTCCTGCGGTGGTTATTCTTGGTGCGCGACAAGTTGGAAAAACAACACTTGCAAAAAAATTGACAAGCTCAATACAAAAACAGAGTATATATCTCGACCTTGAACTTGACAGCGATACCAATCGTTTATCTGAACCCGAGATATACTTTAAATTAAACAAAGATAAATGCATTATTATTGATGAAATACAAAGAATGCCTGAATTATTTCCCCTGCTTAGGGCAATTATTGATCAACAAAGAGAACCAGGACGCTTTATTCTATTAGGTTCGGCAAATACCCATCTTCTGAAATTAAGTTCAGAATCGTTGGCAGGCAGAGTATCATATGTTGAATTAACCGGATTGTTACACAACGAAATACATGATATTGGCAAATTAAATGATTTATGGTTCAAAGGTGGTTTCCCTGAAGCATATTTAATTAGCAATGACAATATCCGTTCAATATGGTTTAATTCATACATTAAAACAATAACTGAAAGAGATTTAATACAATTGGGATTAAAAGTATCATCAAAAAACGTATCAAGATTTATCCGTATGATAGCATCTAATCAGGGAGGATTGGTAAATAAATCAAATTTATCACGATCACTCGGGATTTCAAATGCATATGTGAATGAAATTCTGGATTACCTTGAAGCTGTCTTTTTAATAAGAGTCCTTGAACCCTATCATGTAAATATTGGTAAGAGACTAATAAAATCACCAAAAATTTATATTAGAGATAGTGGGTTAATGCATTTTATGAATGGGATCGAAGATATGAATGCTCTTTTGGGAAACCAGTTGGCAGGGAATTCATGGGAAGGATTCTGCATAGAACAAATAGCAGGGAGTTTAGCTGATAAATATGATTATTATTTCTTCAGAACACAAGACCAAGCCGAAAGTGATATGGTAATATGTAAAGGTGGGCGGCCAATGTACTGTATTGAATTTAAATTGTCAACAAAGCCAAAAAGCAATAAAGGTTATACAACCGTTATAAATGATTTAGCTACAATTGAAAATTTTATTGTAGTTCCAGAATGCTCTTCGCAATACCCGCTTACAGATAAAATAATGGTTACTAATTTACAAAAACTTATTGAAAAACTAAGTTAGCCTGTTTTGCCTAAAATACCAATCATGTGATTTATGCCACTTCTCAATTGAAAGTTACTAATTTTCAAAACAATCGACAATTTACGCAATGTATTCCATAATAAATTATAACCGGTAGGCTATATATTTAATAAGATTCCTATAAATATTGCAAGTTACAGAGTTATTTCCAAACTTGTTTCGGAATTTATTCGTATCAACAAAATTAATTTTAGGGATTTTGTTTTTTTATTACAAAAAATATTCTTTTCTTTGTAC
>CAYQPP010000012.1:0-26061 GCA_964419235.1 uncultured Bacteroidales bacterium | reverse complement strand
ACACAAGATGTTAGACTTTAGATATTAGACACAAGATGTTAGACTTTAGATATTAGACACAAGATGTTAGACTTTAGATATTAAACACAAGATGTTAGACCTTAGATATTAGACACAAGATGTTAGACTTTAGATGTTAGACTTGAGATATTAGACACAAGATGTTAGACTTTAGACACAAGATGTTAGACTTTAGATATTAGACACAAGATGTTAGACACAAGATGTTAGACTTTAGGTTTAGACTTTAGGTTTAGACTTTAGATATTAGATAAAACAATTTAGCAATACAACAATTTAACAGTTTAACAATTTATCAATTTAGCAATTTATCAACCACCGGATAGTAAACCATATGAATAAATTAAAAATAAAAGCTTGGGTACATGCTGCTCGGTTACGGACATTGCCTCTATCAGTATCGGGTATTGTGCTGGCAGGTTTTATAGCATATAGCCAAGGCAAATTTCATTCCGACGTTTTTATTTTGGCATTAATTGCCACACTGCTACTCCAAATACTATCAAACTTGGCCAACGACTATGGCGACTATGCCCATGGCACCGATAACGATAACAGGGTTGGTCCCGAGCGTGCGGTTCAAAGCGGGGTTATTAGCCCAAAAGAGATGAAACGTGCCATTTACATAATAGGGTTATTGGCTTTTCATGCAGGTATGTTTTTATTGACCACCTCATTAGACAGGGTTTTTAGCTACATATTTATACTCTTTTTAATTACCGGACTGGTGGCTATCGGAGCAGCAATAAAATACACTATTGGCAAAAATCCGTTTGGTTATAAAGGGTTTGGCGATATTATGGTTTTTCTGTTTTTTGGTATTGCGGCAGTTTTCGGCACCCACTTTTTGCTAACCCTAAAAACACAATGGTTGATATTATTGCCTGCTGCTGCCATAGGACTACTAAGCGCAGGGGTTTTAAACATAAACAACATGCGCGATATTGTTAACGATAAAAACTCGGGTAAAATCACACTTGCCGTAAAACTCGGTAAAACCGGAAGCAAAATATACCATACACTTATTATAGCCATAAGCCTGTTACTGTTAAGCTTATACCTACTCTTTTTAGATAAAACATGGGTTATGGTTTCATTAACCATTCCGGCAATACCGCTATTAATACACTGCATAAAAGTTGCAAAAAACCACGACCCCTATAAACTCGACCCCGAGCTAAAAAGGCTTTCGCTGTCAACCCTGTTTATATCGCTTTGGATAGGAATTGGCTTAACACTATTTTAATTACCAACAATTTTACCGATGCTTAAAGCAGAATACACACCCTACAAATTTATATTTAACGTACCAAGCGGAACGTCAAGGGGTATTTTAACCGAAAAGCCTTCGTATTTTATAAAAGTTTGGAATACCGACAACCCCGAAATATGTGGCATTGGCGAAGTGTCGCTCATGCCGGGGCTTTCGCCCGAAAATACAAAACAAGTTGAGGGGTTGCTAAACGAATTTATTAAAAACCCAACCCCCTTTGCAGATAATAAAGACCTCTCAGATTCTCCGGCAGTAAAATTTGGAATAGAAACCGCTCTATCCGACCTTAAAACAGGCGGAAAAAAAGTTTTATTCCCCTCTGACTTTACCGACGGAAAAGCGGGCATAAAAATAAACGGCCTAATATGGATGGGCAATAAAGACGTTATGCTCAAAAGGCTCAAAAAAAAGGTTGGGCAAGGTTTTTCATGCATTAAGATAAAAATAGGGGCTATTGGTTTTAATGACGAACTAAACCTTCTGAAATATATCCGAAAAGTTTACTCAAAAAACGATGTCGAAATAAGGGTTGACGCAAATGGTGCTTTTAGCCCCCACAATGCCATTGAAAAATTAGAGGCACTCTCAAAATTCAACATCCACTCAATTGAACAACCAATAAAACAAGGGCAATGGGACAAAATGGCTACACTTTGCAAAAACACGCCTATTCCCATTGCAATGGACGAAGAGTTGATTGGCATATACGGCAACGATAAAAAAGAGGGCTTGTTGGATACCATAAAGCCACAATACATAATATTAAAACCATCGCTTATTGGCGGGCTTAACCAAACAAAAAAATGGGCATTGCTGGCAAATAAAAGAGGCATAGGCTGGTGGATAACATCTGCTTTAGAAGGAAATATTGGGTTAAACGCAATTGCCCAATGGACATTTTTAAATGGCTCGGATATGCCACAAGGGTTGGGCACCGGACAGGTTTTTTCAAATAATATTACATCGCCATTAAAAATAAAAGGAGAACAATTGTGGCATACCCCTAACCAAAAATGGCAATCACTTTTTTAAATATATGATATATTTGTGTAAGTTTTTACATATAACAATATGAACATAAAGCTCAACAACACCAATATTGAACTAACACCCAATATTAAACTTGCGGTACAACTAAATAAAAACGCAAACCCAAAATGGTGGAAAGAGATAATCTCTTTCCTTGAAGATTGGGCCAATGATTCAAAATATATTACCCTAAAAACATCGGGGTCAACCGGAATACCAAAAACCATAAATATTGAAAAAAGCAAATTGTGGGTTTCGGCAACAAAAACTTGCAACTATTTTAAACTAAACAAAAACTCAACAGCACTGCTATGCCTTTCAGTCAACTATATTGCAGGCAAAATGATGCTTGTAAGGGCAATGGTGTCGGGCATGAATTTAATTTGCATTGAACCTTCGGAAAATCCTGTAAAAGGACTAACAACCCCTATTGATTTTGCAGCAATGGTTCCTATGCAGGTACAACAAAGCATAACATTACCAAAAAAAATCAGCCTTATTAAACATTTAATTATAGGAGGCGCCAAGGTTAACCACTTATTAATATCCGAACTTAAAAAGCACAACGTAAATGCATACGAAACCTTTGGCATGACCGAAACCCTTTCGCATATTGCAATTAAACAAATAGCCCCCCATTACAATAACTACTTTACCCCGTTAAACGGAATTATTGTTACGCACGACACAAATAACAATATGGTAATTGATTATCCTGAGTTAAATATTATAAAGCTTAAAACAAACGATATTATCGAAATAATTGACAATAACGGCTCATTTATTTGGAGGGGGCGCACCGATTTTATAATAAATACGGGAGGGGTAAAAATTATACCTGAGGAGATTGAGGGCAAAATTGCCCATTTAATTACCCGCCCCTATTGTATTATTGGGCTACCCGACAAAAAGCTCGGGCAAAAAGCTGTTTTGGTTATTTCGGGCAACCAATTTAACACACTAAACCTGCATAATAAACTAACCAAACTACTCCCCCCCTATCATTGCCCTAAAGAGATTAAGTTTTTAGAGAAATTCCCCGTTACCAATTCGGGAAAAATTAAACGGAACAAGATAATTGAAGCCCTACAATAGATTACAATTTTAACTACTAAAAAACAGTATCGGCGCCAAGCTTTTTAGCCAACTCCTCAACCGTAACCTTCTCTTGTTCGCCATTTTCCATATTTTTAAGAGAAATAAGCCCTGAGTTCATTTCATCTTCGCCAACCATAGCAACAAAAGGTATTTGTCGGTTATTGGCATAGGTCATCTGCTTTTTCATTTTAGCCGAATCGGGATAAATCTCGGTACTTATACCCGCACTTCGCAATTTTTTAATCACAGGCAAACACCAAGTTTGCTCCTTTTGCCCAAAATTCACAAAAAACAGTTGCGTTGTTGTATCGGTATTTTTCGGAAACAGGTTAAGCTGCTCCATTACATCATAAATGCGGTCGGCACCAAACGAAATGCCCACTCCCGACACGCCCTGCAAACCAAAAACACCTGTTAAATCGTCGTAACGCCCACCACCGGTAATTGAACCAATTGTGGCATCGAGTGCTTTTACTTCAAATATTGCACCTGTATAATAATTAAGCCCGCGGGCAAGCGTTAAATCCAGCTCAACCCCCGTTTTAACATCCAACGGTTTAAGATAATCAAAAACCTCTTGCATCTCGCCAACACCTTTTAATCCTACATCCGATGTTTTTAACACCTCTTTAATTTGCGCCAACTTTTCGGCATTGTTGCCGCTTAGACTTAAAATTGGCTGCAACCTGTCAACGGCATCTTGCGGCAGCCCTTTGTCAATCAGCTCTTGGTTTACTTTATCCAACCCAATTTTATCAAGTTTGTCGATAGCTACCGTAATATCAATAATTTTATCGGGCTGCCCAATAACCTCGGCAATACCCGATAGTATTTTTCGGTTATTTATTTTTACTATAACATTAATATTGAGCTTATTAAACACCTCGTCAACAATCTGGATAAGCTCAACCTCGTTTAAAAGCGAGTTGCTGCCAACCACATCAACATCGCATTGGTAAAATTCACGATAACGCCCTTTTTGCGGCCTGTCGGCACGCCAAACATTTTGTATTTGGTAACGTTTAAACGGAAATTGTATATCGTTACGATGCTGCACAACAAAACGGGCAAAAGGCACTGTAAGGTCGTACCTTAAACCTTTCTCAGATATCTGGTTGGTAATTTTTGCAGAATTTTTATCAGATAATAATTGGTTGTCGGCTTTGCTCAAAAAATCGCCCGAATTTAATACTTTAAAAAGAAGCTTGTCGCCCTCCTCGCCATACTTCCCCATAAGGGTAGTAAGGTTCTCCATTGCAGGGGTTTCTATGGGTTGGTATCCGTAAAGTTTAAAAACCGATTTTATAGAATCAAAAATATAGTTTCGCTTTACCATCTCAACTGGTCCGAAATCGCGGGTGCCTTTAGGTATTGAAGGTTTTTGAGCCATTGCTGTATATATTTATAATATTAAATGGCAAAAATAATGTAAAGATTTGATTTAAGGCTGTAAAATTATCCATAAATAGAATTTATTTTAAATGATTTATTACTTTTATCGGCAATAATAATTTTTACAAAAAAACAAAATCTGTGAAAAAGTTACTTATACTATTTATTGTACTTCCACTTTATGGGATAAGCCAAAATTTTGAATACAACATACTATTCGACGGGATAGGCGATAACCGCGAGTACTTTAACGACTATACAATGCCACAAACAATTTTAGGCAGCAGAGGCGCATTTGAAATAGGCGTAAGCATTGACCAACACCGAATTAGGGCCGGCGTTAGCAAACTATACGAATTTGGCAGCGACATAAACCACAATAAGCCTCAAATAATTCTTTACTACCAATACACAGATAAAACAAAACAGTTTTTAATGGGTAGCTTTGCCCGCAAAAACCGTATCGACTTTCCGCTTGCCATGCTTACCGATACGCTTATGTATTACAGGCCAAACATTGAAGGGCTTTACACCGAAATAAAATGGGATTGGGGAAAACAAAATATATTTGCCGATTGGGTTAGCCGCCAAACAGATACAATACGCGAAAACTTTACGGTAGGCTTTTCGGGCGAGGTTTTTCACAACAATCTATTCCTTCAAAACTATTATATTATGTACCACGATGCCGGCCCTGCCATAAACATACCCGGCGACCATATTAAAGAGTACATTGGTTTTTCGTTGCTAATTGGTGTTAGAACCAACGAAAACTCAAAAATAGATGGGTACATAAAAGCAGGTATCCTAAATTCGAACTATCGCGAGCGCAATGTTACCAACGGCCCTATTACCGGAAACAGCTTTTTTGCCGAACTGTATGCCAAGTATAAAAACTATGGCATAAAATCAACATTAAGCTCTGGCGATGGCCATATTTTTGCCCAAGGCGACCATTTTTACCTCGCAAAAAATTACTTGCGCACCGATGTTTTATGGTATTTTATTAATCATGAAAATATTAAAGGTGTTTTCAACCTTTCATTTCATGTAACAAACTGGAACAAACTCGACCACCAACAACAACTGTCGATTATTTATAAGTTTGGAGGCGTAAAGCCTATAAAAAAATAGGGTTACCAACTTAGTTCTCAAAGTTTTGATTAGATGATTTGTATTTGATAGGTTAATATTCAATAAATAATAATATGTTTTAGTCAAATATCGTGATGCATTAACAATTGCACATTAGATTAGCACCCAAATTTATTTGGGTGTATAAGACAATTACAAAACACCGCCCTCTAAGCGGCAATTTCAACCTTTTAGAGGGCGGTGTTATATGTGGGGGAAATTCCGAATTAAATTCGAAATAAGTTCTGCAATTTATAGTTATAACGTTTATTAAAATCTCATTATTCACATCTACTGATGTAACAAAATTTCAGAAAACCTATATTTTAATTGCCTGCAAGGCTAAAAAACAGTCTTATACAATACCGCTAAAGCCCATAAAGGCCATTGCCAATATACCTGCAACAATTAACGAAATTGGGATGCCTTTCATACCTTTTGGCACTTTCATTAAGTCTAACTGCTCACGCAACCCTGCAAAAATTATTAACGACAAGCCAAAGCCCAAAGCCGACGATATTGCAAAAACAACACCTTCCATCAGGTTGTAATCTTTTTGTATTGTCATAATTGCCACACCAAGTATTGCACAGTTTGTGGTAATTAATGGCAAAAACACACCCAAAGCCTGAAAAAGCGCAGGACTGACTTTCTTAAGGATAATCTCAACTAATTGCACCAATGCAGCAATAACCAATATAAAGGTTATGGTTTGCATAAACCCAATCCCAAACCTATCTAAAATAGATTTTTGTATTACATAAGTTACTATTGTGGCTATTACCATAACAAATGTTACAGCCCCTGCCATTCCGGCCGCTGTTGATATTTTTTTCGACACCCCGAGAAACGGGCAAATACCAAGAAACTGGTTAAGTACAATATTATTTACAAATATGGCCGAGATAATAATAATTATATATTCCATGCTAATAACCTCCTATTATTTTCTATCTTTTCAAATTAATCATTTTCCAACTTCAATATCCAGACTATCTATTTTCCTGCGTTAAGCTTGTTAACAATTGATATCAG
The DNA here is from genome assembly GCA_964419235.1 of uncultured Bacteroidales bacterium. Lineage (GTDB taxonomy): Bacteria > Bacteroidota > Bacteroidia > Bacteroidales > SZUA-534 > GH45. Next base: position 19,079 of record CAYQPP010000012.1, on the reverse strand, counting down.
GTATCCGAGTACAATAAAAGCCCCCGGGGCCAAAATAAATACCAACATTCCGTAGCTACTGTCATAAATCTGCATTCCAAAAACTTTTCCGGCGCCAAGCAGCTCGCGTGCAGCACCCAAAATTGTAAGAGCCAACGCAAATCCTAAACCCATGCCCAAACCGTCTATTGCCGATGGCAGAACGCTGTTTTTAGAAGCAAAAGCCTCGGCACGGCCAAGCACAATACAGTTTACCACAATTAACGGTATAAACAGCCCAAGACTCTCGAACAACGATGGCAAAAAAGCCTGCATTGTTAACTCCACAACCGTTACAAACGATGCAATAATTATAATAAATGCAGGTATGCGTACCTTATCGGGAATTGAGTTTTTTACCAATGAAACAACAATATTTGCCATAACCAACACAAAAGTGGTGGCCAAGCCCATTCCAAGTCCGTTTTCGGCTGTTGTTGTTACCCCAAGTGTTGGGCACATACCCAACAGCAAAACAAATACAGGATTCTCTTTTAATAACCCTTTTGTGAAATTCTTAAAATTATCCATTATTCGCCTCCTTCAATTTGTGCTACCACTGAAGTATCAGCAGGTGCAGTTTGTTCAACCGATTTTTGCATAAAAGCATCGTATGCACGAGTAACAGCATCGCAAAAAGCCCTTGAGCTTATTGTTGCGGCAGTTATTGCGTCAACGTCGCCACCATCTTTTTTTACCTTAACGCTAAACGATGCGGGATTTTTATCTTTAAACTGGCCTAAAAACCAGTCATCGCCCATATGCGTACCCAACCCGGGTGTCTCTTTATGCTCTAATACCGAAATACCGTTAATTGAGCCGTCGGGTTTTAACCCAACCATAATTTTTACCAGTCCGCTAAAGCCTGCCATGGTATATGACTCAATAGCTGTGCCCACAAGCACCCCGTCCATTTTTGCAGGATAGGCCATTACAGGCTCGCCGCCTGTAACCGGAATTTCGTATTTTACCGAATCGGGATTGTTATTAAAGGCCGGCACCACGGCTTTTATGGCATTCAGTTTTTTATTCAACTTTGCCTGTGCTATCGGCTCTTTTGTAAGCTCATATACATATCCAAGCACCGACGATGATATAAGGGTTACTATTAACAGGGCTAACACCATGTTAATAAATGTTGATTCTTTTTTACTACCCATTTTTAACCTCCTCTCCAAATCGTTTAGGTTTAATATAACGGTTAATTATCGGAACAAACGCGTTCATAATAAGTATTGCAAACGAAATACCTTCGGGGTATGCCCCAAATGTCCGTATCAATACCGTAATAACACCTATGCCTATTGCAAATATTGCCATCCCTTTTGGTGTCATTGGCGATGTTACCATGTCGGTAGCCATAAATATAGCCCCGAGCATTACACCTCCCGAAAGGATATGAAACACGGGGTCGGCAAATTTATCGGCATCAGCAAAATTTAATATCCCCGAAAAGATAAAAACAGTACCGATAAGGTAAACAGGAATATGCCATGTTATTATTTTTTTATAAAGCATAAAGGCAAAACCAATTAATAAGGCTATGGCGCTAATTTCGCCCATGCTGCCTCCCATATGCCCCATAAACATCTGCAAGTGATTGGGTAGTTGGCTCATTAAGTCCGAAACAGGCTCACCGTTTTTTATACCCTCTTTAAGAAAAGCAAGCGGTGTTGCCCCTGTTTCCGCATCAATGTATTTAGTAGCAAATTCCAAAGGCTTAGGCCATGTTGTCATTTGTACCGGAAATGAGATAAGCAAGAAAACTCGACCTACCAACGCAGGGTTAAACGGGTTTTGCCCTAATCCACCAAACGACATTTTGCCTACTCCAATTGCTACCAAAGCCCCTATAATAATTATCCAAATGGGGAGATTTGACGGCACGTTAAATGCAAGCAATAAACCTGTAAGTATTGCCGAGCCGTCTGAAATTGTCGGCTTCTCTTTAATAATGTATTTTTGAATTAAATATTCAAACAATACACAACTAATTATAGCAACTGCTGTTACTATTATTGCGCTTATTCCAAAATAATAAACCGATGCAGCAAGAGCAGGCATAAGAGCCAGCACAACACCGTACATTATTTTTTTTACGGAATAATCCCCTGCAACGTGTGGCGAGGGTGATACATTGATTAATCTATCCATGCTATTCCAAATATTATTTTCGTGTTCTAATTATTTTTCCAACTGTTGCTTTGCTTAAGCGGATATAATCGAGCAATGGTCTGTCGGCAGGACAAGTGTACATACACGAGCCGCACTCGATACAATCCATTGTCCTCTCCTCCTCTGACCTGTCCCAAACTTGATTCTCGGCTAAAGTCATCAATAAAAACGGTTCTAATCCCATTGGGCAAACCGACACGCATTTTGCACACCTTATACAAGGCTGTACCGGACGACGTATGGCTTCATCTTCTTTAAAAATCAATACACCCGACGAACCTTTTGTAATTGGTGTGTCGAGGGTGCTCAACGCTTTTCCCATCATAGGCCCGCCGCTTACGACTTTTCCCGTATCGTCAGGCAATCCACCGGCAGCCTCAACAAGCTGTGTTGTAGGCGTTCCTATTCTTACCATAAAGTTTGACGGGTTTTTTACAGATTTGCCAGTAACGGTTACAACCCTTTCAAACAGTGGCTTGTTTTTTTGCACGGCCTCATAAACGGCATAAGCGGTACCAACATTATGAACAACGGCACCAACTTCGATAGGCAAAGCCCCCGAAGGAACCTCGCGGTTTATTACTGCTTTTATAAGCTGTTTTTCACCCCCTTGCGGGTATTTTACTTTTAAAGGCACAATATCAATACCTTCATAATTTTTTGCCAATTCGGTTAAATGCTCAATTGCATCGAGCTTGTTGTTTTCAATACCAACACCGGCTTTTGTTACACCAATTGCCTTCATAATAATTTTGGTGCCTATCAACATCTCCTCGCCTTTTTCTAACATCAACCTATGGTCGGCAGTAAGGTAAGGCTCACATTCAACACCATTTATCAACAACACCTCGGCTTTTTTGCCCGGTGGTGGCGCCAGTTTTATATGCGTTGGAAATGTTGCACCGCCTAGCCCAACAATTCCTGCATCCTGAACTTTTTTCAGTATATCTTCGGGCGATTGCTCAACCTCTTTTATTATCTCATCAGTCCTGTTTATTGCCTCTTCCCACTCGTCGCCTTCAACGTTTATAATAATTGCTTGGCGTTTAAATCCCGAGCTGTCTATCACATCGTCAATTTTGGCTACCGTGCCCGAAACCGATGAGTGGATATTAGCAGAAACAAACCCGCTGCTTTTAGCAACCAACTGACCTGTTTTTACAGTGTCGCCTTTTTTAACCAAAGGCGTGGCCGGTGCTCCAATATGCTGCCCCAACGGGATGGTAACAACTTTAGGTAATTCGGCGGTTATAATAGGAGCATTTGCCGAAAATTTATTCTCAGCAGGATGAACGCCACCTTTTTTAAATGTTTTTAACATACTATATACTATATTTAAACATTATTTTCTTTTGAAATATCTTTATCTGAATCTTTTGCTTTTGGTTCAACTTTAGTTGCAGTTTCGGTTTTTGGAGCAGTTTTGGCTGCTTCAACTTTTGGCTGCACTGGTTTTTTAACCGGAAAATTCAGTTCGTGAATTGCATTTGTAGGGCAAACGGCTACGCACTTTCTGCATAGTTTACATTTATCATAGTCGATGTATGCCAAGTTATTTTCAATTGTAATGGCATCAAACTCACAAACCTTAAAGCACTTACCACAACCTATACAAGCAACCGAGCATGATTTTTTAGCTACGCCTCCTTTGTCTTTGTTTACGCACGACACAAAAATACGGCGGCTTTTTGGACCTACATTCCTGAGTTCGATAATGTCTTTTGGACAGGCCCTAACGCAGGCACCGCAAGCAACGCACTTATCTTCAATAATTACAGGCAACCCTGTATCGGGGTCCATGTACATTGCGTCAAAGTTACATGCGTCAACGCACTCGCCAAGCCCGAGGCAACCATATGTACAACCGGTATCGCCTGTATATAATGATGCTGCTATTGTACACGTAGGGGCTCCGTCGTAATTGCTTGTCTTTGGACGATTATCACAGGTTCCGTAACATCTTACAACTGCAACTTTTGGTTTTGCCTTGACAGCCTCATGCCCTAAATATGATGCAATGGCAGCCATGCCTGAAGCATCTGAAACGGGGCAATTCAAATTTGAGATGTCATCGGCCTTAACCATGGCCTCGGCAAATCCACGACATCCGGGAAAACCGCAACCACCACAATTTGCGCCGGGTAACATCTCTTCAACCTCATCAATGCGCGGATCTTCAACCACTTTAAACTTTTGTGCTACAAAATATAGTATAATGGCCGATAAAACGCCAAGTGCACTAAGCGAAACAATGGTATAAACAACTATAATGCTCATATCTCCAATAGTTTATTGTTTAATTTCAAATATAAACGATTTTTTTATTATATCTCTCGATAAATATAATGCTGTATAATATGGAATAAGTACCGATAAAGAGAGTATTCCGGCTGTTGACTCTTTTAATGAAGCTGCTGTACAGATAATTAAAGTAAATAAAACCAACAAAAAAGGAAGTACATAACCTAAAAAAAGGGCTTTAAACCCCATCGATTCTTTAGAAACAATTGTAACCCACTCGCCAATTTTTACCGTTTTTTTACCGGGTACCGCCTCAATTATCTTTTCCTGCATGTCGGAAGCATTGCATGCACCCTTAGCGTGGCACGCCGAACATGCCGACTCGCTAATGATTCTTACATTAACAATGTTTGCAGTTATTGATTCAACAACCCCTTGATGCGAAATGGATGATTCTTGATTCATCAATTTTTATTATTTGCGCCAAAAGTAGAATCTTTGTTAAATAAATGGAAGTATTTTTATAGTTTTTATGACACAAATCATAATTTAGGATGAGTATAAATAATCAATACCCTGCCATACCTGTGTAATGCACTTATGTAATATACTTATTGACAATATAATAAAGAAAATTCTTAAAGTTGACGGTTTTTGTGCAAGCATTAAATAGATACAATACCATTTAAAATAGCATATTTTATCAAATCAATAGTTGTTTTGAGCTCCAGTTTATCTATAATGTTTTTTTTATGGGTTTCAACTGTGCGGCTGCTAATAAAAAGCTTTTCGGCAATTTTATTATAACTCAAGCCATCGGCAATAAGCTTTATTACCTCAATTTCTCTTTTTGAAAGCAGGTCGGATTCGCTTGAGGCATCAGAATTGATCGAATTGGTATAACTATTAAACACCGATTGCTGAATCCCCTTGCTATAATAATTTTTGCCCGCCCAAATTTCTTCCAATGCAAACAAAAACTCCTCTTCTAATATGTCTTTTGACAGATAACCAACCCCTCCTGCTTTTATGGCTTCGTCTAACGACTCTTTGTTTGTATCGGAGCTTAAGAATACAATTTTGACTTTTGGATAGTCCTTTTTTAGTGTTTTTGCAATTTGGATACCTGACAACCCTGGCATTTTTATATCAAGGAGTACAATATCGGGTTGCTTTTCCTTAAGTTTTTCAAGCAACTCTTTTCCCGACGAAGATTTGCAAACTAATTTAAACTTTTTATTACCGATAAGAAATGATGCTATTCCTTCGGCAATAATTTTATGATCGTCGGTTATGCAGATGGTTACTTTATCCATATGTTTTTTTGTCATTTGCCTTTTTACAGCCTCGTAAAATACAAATCCAATTCAATCAGGCATCAAACTTAATAAAAAATTCGCTCCCTTTGCCTAACTCTCCCTCAACCCATATTTTTCCTCCAAGTTTTTTTACGATATCGCTGCTTACAATCAGCCCCAAGCCTGTGCCGCTGTTCTCTTTTTCAGATATTTTTTCTTGGCTAACAAATAAATTTGCCATATCATGCCTGCTCATGCCAACGCCATAATCTTTAACAGATATTGTTAGCCCATTTTGGTTTTTTACAGCCGAAATATCTATTTTATCGTTTTTATGCGAGAATTTAACCGCATTGGCAATTAAATTATTTAGTACAATACCTAATAGTTTCCCATCGGTATTCATCTCAATATCATTACCTATCGTGTTATTTATAACAACCGATTTTTCGTTGGCAAACTCCTGCAAAACCATTACTACTTTACATATCAATGCCGATAAGTTATATATACTTATATTTACATTCATCTCCCTTGACTGGTTTATTGTCCAGTTTAACATATTATTTAATTGCAATTTAAGAGCTATTGCCGAGTTTAGCATCCTTCCAAAATAGTTATCAACCTCATCTTTGCTAATTGTATCATATTTAGCTTTTAGTGAACTTGTTATTGAATAAAAAGCTGAAAGGGGAGCTTTAAAATCGTGTGATATTATGCTCATTAAACGGTTTTGGGTTGTGTTAAGCTGTTTTAACTGATTATTTTTTTCGTTTAAAATAGTGTTTATCGTTTTACTTTGCCTGTTAAAATGAATTAATATTATTACTAAAACCAGAATAAGCACCAAAATAATAAGCACGCCTGCAATAATTATTTTTTGACGAGTGTTCTCCCTTTTTTGCACCTTAATCTGCTGTTCTTTTTTTTCTACATTATAACATACCTCCATCTCCTCCATTGTTTCCAATTGCTCCGATCTTAAAACACTGTCTTTTGTCATAAGGTATAACTCGTGATATTTCAATGCCTCATCAAATTTTTTTAGGACTTTATAAGCATTAAACAGGGCAAAAAAGGCATCGTATTTTAAAAATAAGGCACTAACGCTATCGGCGTAAGCCAACGATTTTTTAGCATTGTCAATTGCCTCATACAATAATATGTTTTTGTGTTTTTGTGTTTTTGAATACTCTATTTTTATTGTGGCAAGGCTTTTTAATGCCATAGCTTTCCCATACAAATCATTACATTGCGAATATTGGGTTAACGCACTATTAAGGTAATTATTGACTACCTTATACTCATTGTTTGTCAATACCGTGTCTTCAGCATTGTAAAATAGATTATAATACTGCAAAGCTATATTTAAGTTACAATCCGACAGACTTCTTGTATCTCCAATTATATTGAAAATTTTTACAGCTTTCTTATAGTTGTCAATTGCAATATCGTACCTCTCTTTTTGCAGCTCTAAATCGTTTGTGATTTTTGCAAAATCGTCATACACAATACCTTTATTCATATAACAAACGGCCACCCCTTTTTTACTATCGATATCACGATAAAGCATTAGCGCTTTATCTATATACTCAATTGATTTTGTAAGCTTGTTTCGTTTTACCGAATTATCGGCCTGTTCGCTCAGCTCCCATAGCACAATGCCTATACAATTTAAGCAACCACCCAAACCATTTTTATTGTCTAATTGCTCAAATATTTTCAAACCCATAAAGTAATAGTTATAGGCAGTTTCAAACAAACCCTGTATATCAAACAAGCATCCAAGATAATATAACGAATAGGCCTCTAACTTACTATTTTGGGCTTTTCTTGATAATTCAAGAGCTTGCGTGCAAAAATAAATAGCAGTATCGGTATTTGAATATTCAAACTCTACCATCAACTCAAACAATCTGTTTATCTTAACGGAATCGTTACTATTATTGTATTCAGGAGCGCTTTCAGACTGACCAAACAATACTGTGTTTGAAATAAGATAAATTATAAGAAGGCTAAAAAACGTTTTTATCATATTCTAAAATGATTAAGTGTAAAAAAATACTTTTTCGCTTTTTTACACCAACTTTACACCGGTACAAATTACAGATATAAAGAAACGATTATTAAACTTAATTTCAAAGTTGCTTTTACAACCCTTTGTTTGTTTAGTGATTACACGAAAACTGTCAATTTTTACGAAATGGAATATTTATAATTTTGTAGAGTTTTAGTGCAAGCACTATTTATAATGCCACTTCAAATCAGCTTGCCGGCACTAACTAATCTGACTCCAGTCAAACTCATATTTCCATTTTTGCTGTAAATACTTTTTAAGAACATAGTTTTCAGGCTTTTCAAGCTTAGCATCTTTATCTAATACATCCTCAGCAATATTTCGTGCATGCTGCAATATTTGAGCGTCTTTTGCAAGGTTTGCTATTTTTAAATCGAGCGGAATACCGCTTTGCTGTGTACCTTCGATATCGCCCGGGCCTCGCAATTTCAGGTCAACTTCTGAAATCTCGAACCCATCGTTAGTGTTAACCATTGTTTCAATACGTGTTCGGGCATCGGTGGTAAGCTTATGCCCTGTCATTAAAATACAGTACGACTGGTCGGCACCCCTGCCTACCCTGCCACGCAATTGGTGCAGCTGCGAAAGTCCAAACCTTTCGGCACTTTCAATTATCATTACCGATGCATTGGGCACATCAACTCCAACCTCAATTACTGTGGTAGCCACCATTATTTGTGTCTGTTTACGAACAAACAAATCCATTGCCTTATCTTTTTCGGCAGGCTTCATTTTTCCATGAACCACACTTATGCTAAAATTTGGTGCAGGAAAAGCCCTTGAGATACTCTCCAATCCATCCTCCAAGTCTTTATAGTCCATTGTTTCCGACTCTTTAATAAGTGGGTAAACAATATACACTTGCCTGCCCAATGCTATTTGTTCTTTAACAAAACCAAACATGCGCAAGCGTTTTGAATCATAATAATGGATGGTTTTTATGCGTTTACGCCCCGGTGGCAGCTCATCAATTATTGAAACGTCCAAATCGCCATACAGAGTCATTGCCAAGGTGCGTGGTATTGGTGTTGCTGTCATTACAAGTATGTGCGGAGGATTAATATTCTTTTTCCACAATTTTGCTCGTTGTGCAACCCCAAACCTATGCTGCTCATCAATAATAACCAACCCCAAATTTTTAAACTTAACAATATCCTCAATTAAAGCATGTGTACCTATTAAAATATCAATATCGCCATTTAACAAATTGGCATGAAGCTCTTTTCGGGCTTTTTGTTTGGTAGAACCGGTAAGCAGAGCTATTTTAAGCCCTAACGGATAAACCATTTTCGATATTGTTTGGTAATGCTGGTTTGCGAGTATCTCGGTTGGCGCCATAAAACAGCCTTGAAAACCATTATCAATAGCAATAAAAATTGACATTAAGGCCACCAGCGTTTTGCCGCTACCAACATCGCCCTGCAACAACCTATTCATTTGGCTGCCTGTTTTTGTATCGTGCCTTATTTCGCGAATTACCTTTTTTTGCGCATTTGTAAGTTCAAAAGGCAAATACTTTTTATAAAAAGTGTTAAAAACTTTGCCAACCTCTTTAAATATAAATCCTTTAAAACTTGAGTTTTGATGATGCTTTAACCTTAATATCTTTAATTGAATATAAAATAGCTCTTCAAATTTTAGTCTAAATTGTGCCTTTTGAAGCAATTCGTTACTTAGCGGAAGGTGAATATTATAGATAGCTTCATTTATATTTAACAGTTTATGCTTAGATATTAAATACAGGGGTAGCGTTTCGGTAATTTTATCTTTTACTAATTCAATAAGATTTAATTGAAGGTTATGAATAGCCTTTGAATTCAAAAACTTTGCCTTCATTTTTTCAGTTGTAGCATAAAGAGCCATCAATTTAAAACTAAGCTTTTTTTGAAATTTCTCAAGCTCTTCAAACTCAGGATGGGTAATGTTTAATCGGTTATTAAAAACGGTAGGCTTACCAAAAATAATATACTCGGTATTTACTTTCAACTTATCTTTTATCCAATTAACACCTTTAAACCATACCAATTTAATTGTGCCGGTACTATCAGAAAAAGTTGCCGATATTCTCTGCTTTCGTTTAATCCCAATAGTTTCATAATGTACTATCCTTCCCTTAATTTGAACATAGTTCATATCTTCGTTTAACTCACTAATAGTATAAAACTTTGTTCTGTCAATATATCTATACGGAAAATGATGTAGTAAATCGCCGTATGTTTTTATAGCCAATTCACTAGCCAAAATATCTGCTTTTTGAGGACCGACACCTTTTAAATAGGTAATATTTTCATCAAGTATATTTTGCATAACTTTATAAAACCAAAAATGAGAAAAAAATAGCCACTATGCAATTGAATACAATTTAAAATATTAGCTTTATTAAATTTTTGTAGTTTTAAATTAAAAATACAAATACTTAAATACGTTTTATACAATTCGAATTAATAAATTGGTAAAAAAACTGATGGCCAATTACGAAAAAAACAATTTTATAAACTTAAAAGAGAGTGAAGAAAGATTTAGGAAGCTTTTTGAGCATTCGGCCGATGCAACATTAATTATTGAAGACAATATGTTTGTTGACTGCAACAAAGCAACCTTAAAAATGCTCAAAATAGATACAAAAGAGCAGGTATTTAATACTCACCCATCATCATTATCGCCCAAATATCAGCCCGACAACAGCCTATCGACAGAAAAAGCCGAAGTTATGATGAAAATTGCTTTTAAAGAGGGCAGCAACCGTTTTGAATGGGTTCACAAGCGGGCAAATGGTGAACTTTTTTACGCCGAGGTTTTATTAACAAAAATTTATCAAAACAATAAAGAGCTACTACACTGCGTATGGCGCGACATAACTGAAAGAAAAAATGCTGAAAAAGCATTAAAAGAGAGTGAAGAGCGCTACAAAATACTATTTGACCAAGCTGCCGACGGAGTATTGGTTGGCAATAGCAAAGGCATTATTATCAATACCAATAAAAGCATCTCTAAAATTACCGGATATACCGTTAATGAACTTATCGGCAAATCAATCAGTATCCTATTTCCTAACAATGTATTAAAGCAAAAACCACTTAGGTATGATTTGGTAAAAGCCGGCGAAACGGTTCTTAATGTACGGAAATTGCTAAAAAAAGACGGTTCGGTAATAACTGTTGAAATGAATTCAAAAAAGTTAGAAGACGGAAGACTGCAAGCTTTTCTTAGAGACATTACCGAGTGGAATGATAATAAACAGAAAATAATAGATAAAAACCAAGAATTAGAAACAACAAAAAACGAGCTTAAAAAACTAAATGCCGAATTGCTGAAAATTAACAAGCAGCTTAAAAAGGCAAAAAACAAAGCTGAGGAGAGCGACAGGCTAAAATCGGCGTTTTTGGCAAATATGAGCCATGAAATAAGGACTCCAATGAATGGGATTCTCGGTTTTGCCGAGCTGTTAAAAATGCCCAACCTATCAAATGACACTCAGGATATGTATATTGAAATAATAGAACAGAGCGGATATAGAATGCTTGATATTATTAACAACCTGATTGATATTTCAAAAATTGAGATAGGACAAATTGACGTTTACAATGAATTGACTGATATAAATCAACTTATGGATGATTTGTACAAATTCTTTTTGCCTGAAGCCCAGAAAAAAAATATTGAGTTAATACATAATCAATCATCTGCAACCAAAGGCATAAAAATAAGCACCGATAAAACAAAATTAAGCCAGATTATATCAAATTTGGTAAAAAATGCCATTAAATTTACCGATAGCGGAAAAATTGAATTTGGCTGCAAAAAAGAGGATGGCAATATAAAATTTCATATTAAAGATGATGGTATTGGAATAGATTTGGAGTTTGCCGATAAAATATTTCAAAGGTTTAAGCAGGTCAGTAGCAAAAAAATGGAATCGTATGATGGCGCAGGGCTCGGGCTCTCAATATCAAAAGCTTTTATTGAAGCGCTTGGCGGAAAAATTTGGTTCGAATCAGAGATTAATAAAGGCTCAACTTTTTTCTTTACCATCCCTTATAGAAGCGAAAAGTAAGAAATTGGAAATTGGTAAATTGATTTTTTTTATAAATTATTCAAGATATTAAGTTTATAAACTTTTCTTAATAAATTATTGTTGTAAAATACGATAAGCAGTATTAATTAATCATAATAACTTCGCATGATAAAAAAAATTTCAAAAGTACTTGTTGCCAACCGTGGCGAAATTGCCATACGAATAATGCGCTCGTGCCGCGAAATGGGCATTAAATCGGTAGCAGTATATTCCGAAGCCGACAGAACATCAATGCATGTGCGTTATGCCGACAGGGCTTATTTTATAGGTGCTGCACCATCTGCCGAAAGCTACCTAAATATTGATAAAATAATTAAAGCAGCAAAACTCTCAAATGCCGACGCTATTCACCCGGGTTATGGTTTTTTAAGCGAGAATGCCGAGTTTAGCCGACGTTGCAAAAAAGAGGGGATTATATTTATTGGGCCAACACCCGAAGTTATTTCAACAATGGGCGATAAAATAACTGCCCGAAATACTATGGTAAATAGCGGGGTTCCTGTAGTACCCGGCACTAAAGAAAAACTCGAAAGCGACGGCTTAGCTATCAAAAAAGTAAAAGAAATTGGTTTGCCGGTTATGATAAAAGCATCAGCCGGAGGCGGCGGAAAAGGCATGCGGCTAATTGAAACAGAAGATGAGATTTTAAATGGATTGCGCGCTGCCCGCTCCGAGGCAAAAACAGCCTTTGGCGACGATACGGTTTATATAGAAAAATACATATCATCGCCCCATCATATCGAATTTCAGATTCTTGGAGATAACCATGGAAACGTAATCCATTTATGCGAAAGGGAGTGCTCGGTACAGCGCCGCCACCAAAAGGTTGTTGAAGAAACACCCTCGCCATTAATGACACCCGAACTTAGAGAACAAATGGGTAAACATGCAATAGCCGCTGCAAAGGCTGTAAATTACTCGGGCGCCGGCACTATCGAGTTTTTGGTTGACAACGATTTAAACTACTATTTTTTAGAGATGAACACCCGCCTACAAGTAGAGCATCCTATTACAGAGAGAGTTACAGGATTCGACTTGGTAAAACAACAAATACTTATTGCAGAGGGGCACAAATTAGAAATTAAACAAACCGATGTGGTGCAATTTGGTCATGCCATTGAAGCCCGCATTTATGCCGAAGATACCGACAATAATTTTATGCCGAGCCCCGGCTTAGTGTCGCATATTACCGAGCCATTAGGCTTAGGCGTACGAACCGATGGTTATATGTACGAAGGCTACAAAATACCAATTTATTACGACCCCATGATTTCAAAGCTGATAGTATCGGCACGTACACGCAAAGAGGCAATTGAACGAATGAGGCGAGCACTGTTCGAGTATAAAATAACAGGGGTAAAAACCAACATCAAGTTTTTAGAACGCATAATGGAATGTTCCGATTTTAAAGAAGGAAAATACAACACACACTTTATACAAAACAATGAAGAGGTTTTAATGGCAAATGATGATGAAAAAAAACAATTTGAAGACCTCGCTATTGTTGCAGCTTTTATGGACTATCATAAAAAAAATAAAAAATGCCAAAATGGATATGACAAAAATGGAAATTCAGGCAAGTGGAAAGATTTTGGACGAAAAAAAGGGTTATTAAGATCGAATTAAAAAAAACAGGAAAATGGCATTAGAAATTAAACTTTGTGAGCGTTTGGCAAAAGTTGAGCTGCTCTCTGAAAACAAAAACCACATTACCATTAAGGTTGACGACAAAGAGTATGAATTAGATATAATTCAGGTTGAACATGGAGTGTATTCTGTTTTATATAAAACCTTATCGTATAATGTTGAGCTGATTGAAACAAGTACACCAAAAAAATATACGGTAAATACTTTTTACCACTCATATAATGCTGAAATTATTGATGCCGAAACTAAATACAGACAAGCCCGAAAATCTAACGACAGCTTTGAGGCAGGAGATACAATAATGTCGCCAATGCCTGGCAAAGTGGTAAAAATTCCTGTAAAGGTTGGCAACAAAGTTAAAAAAGGCGATACTGTAATTATTGTTGCTGCCATGAAAATGGAAAGCGAATACAAAGCAATGAAAGACGGAATAATTTCAGAAATATTTGTTGACGAAAACGATACTATTGACGGCAATCAACCATTAATTAAAATTGAATAAACATCTAATAAAAAATGTTTAACCTTTAACTTGATAATATGTTAACACTTGACGATAAAAACAGGATATTTGAAGAAAAAAACAAAAATGCCGAATTAGGCGGTGGACAAGAACGTATTGATAAACAGCACAAAGGAGGCAAAAGAACCGCACGCGAGCGAATAAACGACCTACTTGACCCCGAATCGTTTGTTGAAATGGATAAAATGGTAACCCACCGCTCCACCGATTTTGGGATGGAAAAAAATAAAATACTTGGCGATGGTGTTGTTTGCGGTTATGGTAAAATAGACGGACGGTTGATTTATGTTTTTGCCCAAGACTTTACAGTTTTCGGAGGCTCGCTAAGCAGAGCCAATGCCGACAAAATTATTAAAGTAACAGACCTTGCAATGAAAATGGGCGCACCAATAATCGGGTTAAACGATTCGGGCGGCGCACGTATTCAAGAGGGCGTTGAAAGTTTGGCAGGTTATGCCGATATTTTTTACAAAAACGTTCGTGGTTCAGGGGTAATCCCACAAATATCGGTAATTATGGGACCTTGTGCCGGAGGTGCAGTTTACTCACCGGCATTAACCGATTTTATAATGATGGTAAAAGACACCAGCTACATGTTTGTTACAGGACCCGAGGTTATAAAAACAGTAACCCACGAAGAGGTTACCAAAGAGCAATTGGGAGGAGCCTTAACACATAATGCAAAAAGCGGAGTTGCACACTTTACTGCCGACAACGACGAGCAAGCTATGATGATGCTACGCGAACTTATGAGCTTTATACCGAGTAACAACCTTGAAGATGCCCCCATTAAACCTTGCTCAGATAGCATAAGGCGCGAAGATGAAAAACTTGACGCATTTGTACCTGCCGACCCAAACAAACCTTATGATATAAAAGTAATAATTGAAACTATTGTTGACGATAATAACTTTTTTGAAGTAATGCCGCTATATGCCCAAAATATTACCATAGGATTTGCACGGCTTGGTGGCCGCTCGGTAGGGATTGTTGCCAATAACCCCGAATATATGGCCGGCGTATTAGATATTAACAGCTCGCTAAAAGCCGCCCGTTTTGTACGCTTTTGCGATGCATTTAACATACCATTAATAACTATGGTTGATGTTCCCGGATTTTTACCGGGTACAGGCCAAGAATTTGGAGGCATAATAAAACATGGCGCAAAACTACTTTATGCATTTGCCGAAGCTACTGTCCCCAAAATTACATTAATAACCCGCAAAGCATATGGCGGCGCCTATGATGTTATGTCGAGCAAGCATATTGGAGCCGATATAAACCTTGCATACCCAACAGCCGAAATTGCTGTTATGGGAGCCGAAGGAGCAGTAAATATTATGCAGCGCAACTTATCGGAAAACGAAAGGGCCAAAGCCATTGATGATTATGGCAAAAAATTTGCCAACCCATACAAAGCTGCTGAATTGGGCTATATTGATGAAATTATTAAACCTAAACAAACACGTTTTAAACTCATTCAAGCATTAGAAATGTGCCAAAACAAAAGCGAAACAAGCTTACCTAAAAAACATGGCAATATTCCACTTTAAAAACTATTTTTGTAGAACACTTTATTCAAATATGTTTAAATATTCTATATAAAATAAACGGTTTTGTTACTAATCAACTATCAAACAAATAATTATGATTAAAAAAATAATTCTGATAGGGTTTATTATTACACTTAATTACAATGGATTCTCTTTTCACTCTTATAATTCGGTTCCGTTAGACTCATTACTAATAAAACTTTATAATGCAAAAACCAAAATAGATACTATTGATGTATATTTTCAACTTTCATCCCACTATGTAAATTCTAATATTAATAAAGCCGAATATTATGCAAATGAAATATTAAAACAATCAATTGCCATAAACTATAAAAAAGGCGAGGCCGATGGTTATTATTCACTTGCCAACATATTCCACAATTCGCACTATGACATTTCATATAATTTTGCACAAAAAGCATTAGAAATATACAAGCAACTCGGCAATAAATATCAAATAGCAAAAAGCTTAAACCTTATAAGTGTAATTATAGGAAACCTTGGCGAAACTGAATCAACTCTTGATTATAGCAATCAGGTATTACAAATAAGCCTCGAAATTGGCGATTCGATATTATATGCCATGGTATTGAATAATATTGGCACTTATTACAGTAGTATAGATAATGATAGTATTGCCAATGAGTATTATAAAAAAGCTGCAGAAGTAAATTTAAAAACAGGGCACAAAAGATTTTTATCAATTAACTATGGCAATATGTGCATATCTTTAATTAAAGAAAGGAATACAAAAGCAGCTCGTTATTATTATTATAAAAGCAAAGCACTTAAAATAGATATTAATGATAAAGACGGATTTGGATGGTTATATGATACCTACGGAAATATATTAGAAGAAGAAGGAAAAATCGACTCTGCCTTGTACTATTATAATAAATCAAACTCATTATGTAAACAGTTAAACAATAAAAATCAGCAAGAAAAAACTATATCAAGCCTGCATAAGTTGTATTACAAATTAGGCAATATTGACTCAGCCTATTTTTGGTTAACAAAGCTGAATACTTTACAAGATTCAATTTATGATATTGAAAAAACTAAAAGTATTTATTTACATGAAATAAACCTAAAACACAAACAAGAACAAGAACTAAGCAGGCTAAAATACAAAACCAAAGTTTTTAAGCTGGCATTTGTCATTTCAGTATTAAGCATTCTTTTTTTATTAACATCAATGGTAATTTATATAATGAATAACCGCCGAAAAAAAATAATTATTGAACGCGAAAAGGCTAATTACGATAAAGAAAATTTAGAACAAGAATTAAATAAAAAAAATCAAGAATTAGCCACATATGTTATGGGGCTTGTTAATACAAACGAAAGAGTTAATAAAGCTGTTGGAAAATTAGATGCTAATATTGAATTGTTTGCAAAAAAAAACCAAAACACCATACGTCGTATAATTTCAGAATTAAAAACAGGAGCTAATAAAGACATTTGGAAAGAATTTGAATATCGTTTTAATCAGGTGCATCCAAATTTTGTTAATAAATTACTAAAAGATTACCCCGATCTTACTCCTAATGAATTAAAGATATGCTCCTTTTTAAAAATGAATATGAGCTCTAAAGAGATATCTCTTATCACACATCAAAGCATTCAAAGTATTGAAAAAGCCAGAAGTAGGCTGCGAAAAAAAATCAACTTAACCAATACAAATATTTCATTTGTATATTTCTTATCAAAATACTAAAAACACAAACACATGCTGAGTAATACCACAAAAATAGTTATAAGTTTTACTCTTTTTAATTATCTTTGCAGTCAGATTTTATAAAGAATGGAAAAAGTTTTTTATCAAGTAATTCTTCCTTTAATAGTATTCCTGAATTTAAAGAACAGGGATAAGTTTTTCATATAACCTCCGCAAAAAACATCGGTTTTAAAACAATCTAACATTATAAAGTTCTATGTTTTAAGACTTTCAATCAGTTTTTTCAAAAATAAACTTTTGGTGTTTAATTACAAACATGCGGGTTTTTCATATAAAACACTAAACAAATCACTAATTTTTTAACATCATTAAAACATAATATTATGGAATTACCATTTGCAGAATCATATAAAATAAAAATGGTGGAAACTATCCGCCGCAGCACACGTAACGAGAGAGAAAAATGGATTCGTGAAGCAAAATACAACCTGTTTAACCTACGCAGCGAACAAGTATTTATTGATTTGTTAACCGACTCGGGTACTGGCGCAATGAGCGACAAACAGTGGTCGGCCATGATGGTAGGAGACGAATCGTATGCAGGGGCGCGCTCATACCACAATATGAAAGACGCCATGAAAAGAATTTTCGGATTCGATTACTTTTTGCCAACACACCAAGGCAGAGCTGCCGAAAATGTACTTTTTTCGGTATTAGTAAAAGACGGCGATATTGTACCCGGCAATTCGCATTTTGATACAACAAAAGGGCATATTGAGTTTCGTAAGGCAAAAGCTATCGACTGTACAATTGACGAGGCTTTTGACACAAACAACCTGCATCCTTTTAAGGGGAATATTGACATTAACAAACTTGAAAAAGTGATAAACGAAAATACAAAAGAGAAAATACCTTTTGTAATTTTAACCCTTACAAACAACACGGCAGGCGGTCAACCTGTTTCAATGAAAAACATAAAAGAAGTATCAAGCGTTGTAAAAAAACATGGCATTCCACTACTTTTTGATTCTGCCCGATTTGCCGAAAACGCTTACTTTATTAAAACCCGCGAAACCGAATATGCCGACAAAACTATTAAAGAAATTGTTTTGGAGATGTACAAATACGCCGATTTTGCCACAATGAGCAGTAAAAAAGATGCCATAGTAAACATGGGCGGATTTATTGGCTTTAAAGACAAAGAAATTTTTCGTCAAGCATCAACATATAATATTATGTTTGAGGGATTTATTACCTACGGCGGAATGTCGGGACGCGACATGAATGCATTGACACAAGGTTTAGACGAAGGCACTGAGTTTGATTACCTTGAAACACGAATTAACCAAGTAGCCTACCTCGGAAACCGATTGATTGAGTTTGGGATACCAATACAAAAGCCTATTGGCGGCCATGCTGTATTTATTGATGCAAAAAAAATGCTGCACAATGTTCCGCAAGACGAATATATTGCTCAAACCTTGGGTATTGAACTTTATATTGAAGCAGGCATAAGGGGTGTTGAGATAGGGACATTACTGGCCGACCGCGACCCCGAAACCAGAAAAAATCGTTACCCCGACTTAGAACTGTTGCGTTTGGCAATCCCACGGCGCACATACACAAACAATCATATGGATGTAATTGCCGTTGCTCTAAAAAATGTATTCGACAGAAGAGATTCTATTAAATCAGGATATAAAATTCTATGGGAAGCTCCAATAATGCGCCATTTTACTGTTGAATTGGAAAAAAAATCTGAATAAATAATAAAATATCGTAATCTTATGA
>CAYQPP010000011.1:0-26382 GCA_964419235.1 uncultured Bacteroidales bacterium | reverse complement strand
TTTAGTGTTAAAAAGTAAATATTGAAGTAAAAAAATGATAATTTGTTTGTAGCTTTGGTATGCTATGTTTTATAAAAAGCTTAATAGAAATATACAATGCACCTTATGTCCGCATATGTGCGTTTTACATGAGGGCAAGGTTGGGCTGTGTGGAGTTAGGCAAAATTTGGGTGGTCATATTAAATGCAGGGTAAGTGGTATTGTATCGGGTTATACTTTTGACCCTATTGAAAAAAAACCGTTGTATCATTTTTACCCCGGGAAAAAAATACTTTCGGTTGGCAGTTACGGATGCAATTTGAATTGCAACTTTTGTCAAAACTGGCAAATATCAAAGGCATTTCAGTTAGAAAATATTGCGAGTAAGCCAAAAACGGCAAACTCAATTGTTGAACAGGCATTGAGCAGACCCGATAATATTGGGGTTGCATACACATATAATGAGCCTACCGTATGGTTTGAGTTTATGTATGATGTTGCATTGAAAATAAAAAATAGCGGTTTAAAAAATGTTATGGTCTCAAATGGTTACATTAACCAAGAGCCTTTGGAAAAACTGCTTGAAGTTATCGATGCTTTTAATATCGACTTAAAAGCCTTTACCGATAGTTTTTATCATGATATGGTTGGCGGTAGCCTGCAACCGGTGCTTGAGTCGCTTAAAACAATCAGCAAGCACAAAAAGCACCTTGAGATAACCAATTTGGTAATACCGGGCAAAAACGACGATATTGGACAGTTTAAAGAGATGGTTAACTGGATTCGATCGGAACTTGGTGCAAATACCGTACTACATATCTCGCGGTATTTTCCGAATTATAAACAGGCATTGCCACCAACCTTAGAGGGCGTTATTATTCAAATGTCTGAAATTGCAAAACAGAAGCTTAATTTTGTGTATGTTGGCAACATGCAAAGCGCTAAACACTCAACAACAAATTGCCCCAAATGCCATAGCGAGCTTATAAGACGAAATGGATATTTGGTTGAATTTACCAAAAATTATGGCGGGGCCTCCTGCTTAAAATGTAACTATAAGTTGCCTATATGTATAACCTAAATTGAGCGATTCCGAACTTTAAATATCACCAATCATGCAGCACAAAAAGAAAGTTCAAAAATTCTCTATCACCAACAATAGGTATAAGTTAATTAAACCGATTATCTGTTAGTAGTTTATTTTAAAATTAAGCTTATATCTTTAATTAAGTTTTACGATATTATTTTTACCTTCCGCAAAAATTAAAAATCAGTAAATAATGGAGAATGGACTGTTAAAAAGGGGTTTTTCGGTATTTGGAAAATTTCCAAAAACATTTTGGGTGGCAAATACTATGGAGCTGTTTGAGAGGTGGGCATATTATGGATTTTTTATGTTATTTGCCAACTACCTAACCATGAGTACTGATACGGGTGCTTTGGGTTTGTCGCAAACCGAAAAGGGAATAATAATGGGGGTTGGCACATTTGTTTTGTACCTGTTGCCTGTTATTACTGGTGCCATTGCCGATAAAATAGGGTTTCGGTTTACATTACTTATTGCTTATATACTCTATTTTTTATCATTTTTAATAATGCCGCTTTGCCGGACATTTATGACGGTATTTTTGAATTATCTGTTTTTGGCAATCGCGGCAGCTCTTTTTAAACCTATTATCTCGGCAACAGTTGCCCGAACAACAAATAACGAAACATCGTCAATAGGGTTTGGTATATTTTACATGATGGTTAATATAGGTGCATTTGTGGGGCCAATTGTGGCTCTTCAGTTTAGTGGCAATGCTTTTCAAATGGTTTTTTATATTTCGGCGGCATTAATTGTAGTAAATGCTACAGTACTGTTTTTTTACAAAGAGCCTGAGCGTGAGGTTTCATCAGAGAAATTGGGGCAATCTATTATTAATATCTTTAAAAATATTGGGGTTGCGTTAAGCGACAAAAAACTGGTTATATTTTTAATTATTGTGGCAGGTTTTTGGACAATGTATTATCAACTATTTTTTACCCTGTCGGTTTTTATATCGCAATGGGTTGATACAAGTTTGGTTTATTCAAAAATAGAAGTTGTTTGGCCTTGGCTTATTGAGAAAATAGGAAGTGCCGACGGTACAATAAAAGCCGAGTATTTTACCAATATGGATGCTTTATTTATTATAGCATTCCAACTTATTGTTTCATCAATAGTTATGAAATTAAGACCAATAAATTCGATGATTACGGGGTTTATTATTAGCTCAATAGGTATGGGGCTTACATTAATGACAAATAATGGATTCTTTTTAATAATAGCATTATTTATTTTTGGAATTGGAGAAATGGCAGGCTCGCCAAAAATAACCGAATACATTGGACGCATTGCACCAAAAAACAAAGTAGCACTTTATATGGGTAGCTCATTTTTGCCGGTTGGTGTTGGCAGTATATTGGCAGGTATTGTTGCCGGTCCTGTGTATCAACACATTACTGATAAGCCAACCCTTATTAAAAGAGAATTTATTGAGCGTGGGCTACAAATACCTGATATAACACAAAATGAGTTAATTGTTAGAGCTTGCAACGATTTTAGTATGTCAGCCTCAGAGTTAAATACTTTTTTGTGGGATAAATACCATCCTTCAAATATATGGATTTTAATTACTGCTATTGGGTTAACAGCGGCCGGAGCACTGTTTTTATATGATAAATTTTTATTAAAAAATGAGGATAAATCGCAAAAATAGTCTTACTGAGCAAAAATTAGCAATAAACGCAACCATTATGCTTATTGTAACATCTAATTAAACTTAGTACTTAAGTCAAATATTGTGATATAATTTTTAATTAAACCTTAATTCCGCAACTGAACTGTCAAAGTAGTCACGGCGTGAGTTCTTTTTGAAAGTCTCACATTTTATTATTATAAATATCTTTAAATCAACAATTCACACCGTGACTTGGGATTTAAGATTAAATAAACACAAAATAAAATATGCATAAATTATTGATTATTATGGCATTCGGATTATTATTTATCCAATGTCAAAAAGAAGAAGATCTTGGTTCTCCTGAGATTTATAATTTTAAAACTACTATTAATACCGATTATAATGCTGATACAATTTCAATTGGCGATACCATTTGGTTTGATTCTAAAATAGTAAGTTTTTTGGTTGACTCTGCAACAAATAAGAGTATATACTTTGGCAATGCACGTATTAATATCAATATGCTTGTTCGTGCATGGAATGTTGAAAATCAGACATTTGAATCAAAATATTGTAATTTCGATTTTAAAAAAAATTATTCAAGTTTTATATCTCAAACCAGTAAAGCTACAATGGTTGGGTTGTATTATTACGCCGATGCAGGTAAATATTTGCTTAAGTTTGGGGTAATTTTTAATAAATCGGGTATTTATAGTATTGATGCTGATTATTTAAAATTTAAGAGCTATTATAATAACAATATAGTATATTTTGGTGGTGGGTATATGCAGTTTTATAATACTGATAATAAGTATAGAGAAGCATATTTAAGTGCTGAAATAACTGCTGAAAATCAAAATATTCATCTTTATAACGAGCTGTCGGATGAAGATAAAGCTTCATTTCAAGTAGTAAATGATGACAATCAGTCAAAGTATTTTTTTATTAAGGTTAATGAATAGATGGAGTCAGGGTATCAAGGTTTCAAAAAAAAGGTTTAACGGAGAATATAAAACAGAGAACAGAAAAACGAAGACTGAATATCGAATAGTGAAGTTCTAATATAGTTGATATGTTGCTTTCATTTTTTTTCCGCGTACTGTGTGGTTAATTTATAAGGCATAATGATAATATGGTAACAACGTTTAAATATAAAGGTATGAGGATAAAGTATTTATATAAATTTTTATTGATGGCTTGTATTGTAACTATTACAAGTTGTGAAGATGACAACATTGCCGAAACTCCAAAAATTGAAGAAAGTAGTTTTAACGGGCTAATGGATATTGATAATACTCAGTCAAAGTATTATTTAGACGATACTATATGGTTTTACGCCAATATTAAAAATGAGTTAACCGATAATAAAACCGGTAAAAAAGTAACGCTTGAGAATCAAACTTTTATACTAAGCGGCACCGTTAATCTTTTAAAACCGGAGATTGATACTTTGCCTTTTATTTATCAGAATTTTCATGTAATAGAGAATATTGGCGAGATACAATTAATTAATGTTATTAATACCGATAATAATGCCTATACTTTTGATATTAGATTTGGAAAACCGATAAATTCTAATGAAGTAAAGTTTGGGTTATTGCTAAATTATCGGGGCATTTTGGCAATTGAATACAAATCGTGGGTTTATTTCGGAAGCGAGAGAGATGATTATAATGATTTTTCGACCGATAACAGCAAAGGGTACATTGATATGGCATTTAATAATGCCGACAACCTTAATGATAGTATATATTTCGACTTGCCTAACAAATACCGAAACTATTTTGACAGCTATTATACCGCTACAAAAATATCGGCAAACAAATTCTATTTTATTGAGGTTGCCAAGGAATAATGCATTTGTTATGCTTTTAAGCAACCTGCAAGTGCACAATTGCATAGTGAGCCTTTTTAACAAAACAAGCATAAAATAAATAAAAGCCTCCCTTTTTTTTTTGATTTTTTCTTTTAAACCCATAATGCTCAAAGCTCTTGCTGATGCCTTGGTTAAGTAAGTATATGATGTTGAAGCATTATGGTAAGCATAGGAGCGGAATTCGGAGAAATATTATCTATTAAATTGAATCTAAGTATAAATATTAATCATTAACTTTGTAAAAAATAGAAAATATGGTAACGACAATAAAAAGAGGCGCTTCAATAGAAGAAATTCGATCCCTCTTTTTAAAAATGGAAGAAAAGAAGAATTTAAAAAAAGGATTCGATGCATACAAATTTTGCGGTACGGTAAGATTTAATGAGGATGCTTTAGAAATTCAAAAACAGATGCGTGATGAATGGCAATAATATTTTAATTGACACAAATATTGCTATTTATCTATTAGGTGGCGATCGTTCATTAGCAGAAGTTTTGAACGGAAAGAAAATTTATGTGTCATTTATAACTCAGTTAGAGTTGTTAGGTTATTCGGGTATTAGTGAAAAGCAGAAGCATCAAATTGAAAATATGTTGGATTATTGCGTTGTTATCGACATTAATAACAGAATCAAATCTGAAGTGCTAAAACTAAAGAAAAATTATTCAATTAAACTTCCTGATTGTATTATTGCAGCAACTGCACTTTACTTGGATTTGCCTTTAATAACATCAGATAAAGGGTTCAATAAAATAGATGAACTGAACTTGATGTTGTATGAAAAATAATATTTCTCGTTGAGACTTTTTCTACCAGTACATGATTGTATCGTGTATGTTTTAAAGTAAAACAAAATATCTATTAAATATAAAAGCCTCTCATTTTTTGGGATTTTTTTCTTTTAAACCCATAATGCTCAAAGCTCTTGCTGATGCCTTGGTTAAGTAAGTATATGATGTTGAAGCATTATGGTAAGCATAGGAGCGGAATTCGGAGAAATATTATCTATTAAATTGAATCTAAGTATAAATATTAATCATTAACTTTGTAAGAGATAAAAACATTGGAAATTATGAATGTTATTGAAAAAAGGGATTTTATACATAGTCATTTGCATCAGGTAAAAGAGCCAGTTGTAAATGATTTTTATGCAAAGATGATATCGCTTTTTAATGAATCTTTAATTGAAGAATCAGAAGAAGATATCAAAAATGGGAATTTGATACCGCAAGAATTATTAAAGCAAAAAATCTTAAATTGGAGACCTGCAAAATAAACTGGACATCAAGGGCGGTAAAAGATTTACGAAAAATTTATATATTTTATACCGAACAAATTGGAGAAGAAAAAGCTTTTGAAATTATCCAAAATGTGGTTAATAAAGTCGGTTTTCTTTCTGATAAAAGATTTGTTGAAATGGGTGTCGTTGATGAACAATTTAAACATTTGAAAAGAACATATAAAAAGTTGATAGAGCAAAACATAAAAATAACTTACCGCACAAGCAGTAACAAAACTATTATTTACATTAATAGAATTTTTGACACAAGGCAAAATCCAAATAAAAATAAGTAACAATCTAACTATCCAAAAATACACGAATAAGAAAAACGATATTCGTTATCATTATTTATCAAGTATTACGCCAGCCTTCAAGTTTATTTATAGAAATTCCCTCTCGTTGAAACTTTAGGTTAACGAATGATAACAAAACATATTTTCTTAAAATTCAACTACAAATTCCTTCTAAATTTACCGCCTACCTCAAACAAAGCTTGTGTTATTTGACCCAACGAGCAGTATTTTACTGCATCCATCAGCTCAACAAAAACATTTGAGTTTTCCAAAGCTGCTTTTTTCAGCTTTTCAAGGTGTTTGGCAGCTTTTGTTTTATTAACCTTATGAAAGTTTGTTAGGTTGGTCATTTGGTATTGCTTTTCATCTTCGGTTGAGCGTATTACCTCGCGCGGCAGTATTGTTGGCGAGCCATCGCCCGAAAGGAATGTGTTTACTCCCATTATCGGAAGTTTCCCCGAGTTTTTAAGCGACTCGTAATATAACGATTCCTCCTGTATCTTGCTACGCTGGTAGTTCGTCTCCATTGCTCCCAGCACACCGCCTCGCTCCGATATTTTATCAAATTCCGACAGTATTGCCTCCTCAACCAAATCAGTAAGCTCCTCAATAATAAACGAGCCTTGCAGCGGGTTTTGGTTTTTTGCCATACCCAGCTCGTGGTTTATTATCATCTGTATGGCCATTGCCCGCCGCACCGACTCTTCGGTTGGGGTAGTAATGGCTTCGTCGTAGGCATTGGTGTGCAGCGAGTTGCAGTTGTCGTAAATTGCATACAGCGCTTGTAGCGTTGTTCTAATATCGTTAAATTCAATCTCTTGCGCGTGTAACGACCTACCCGATGTTTGTATATGGTATTTTAACTTTTGCGAGCGTTCGCCGGCATGGTATTTATACTTCATGGCTTTTGCCCAAATAAGTCGTGCAACCCTGCCTATTACCGCAAATTCGGGGTCAATCCCATTACTGAAAAAGAATGAGAGGTTTGGTGCAAAATCATCAATGTGCATCCCCCGCGAAAGGTAATATTCAACATATGTAAACCCGTTTGACAGGGTAAATGCCAGTTGCGAAATTGGGTTTGCTCCGGCCTCGGCAATATGGTAGCCCGATATTGAAACTGAGTAAAAGTTGCGTACGCCGTTTTTGTTAAAGTACTCCTGCACGTCGCCCATAAGCTTTAGCGAAAAATCAATTGAATAAATACAGGTGTTTTGTGCCTGATCCTCTTTTAAAATATCGGCTTGAACAGTTCCGCGTACTGCCGACAGGGTTCGGGTTTTTATTTCGTCGTAAGCCTCTTTGTCAAGAATTTCATCGCCATGAATTCCTAAAAGAGACAACCCGAGCCCGTTATTGTTTTCGGGCTTCTCAAAATTGTATTTTGGTACTGGCACTCCGGCTTTTTTAAACTTTTCGCGAATTATTTTACCTGCCTTTTCGGATAAATTATTTTCGGCAATATATTTTTCGCATTGCTGGTCGATAGCCGTATTCAAAAACATTGCCATTAAAACCGGGGCAGGACCGTTAATGGTCATACTAACCGAGGTTAGTTTGTGGTATAGGTCAAAGCCCGAATATAGTTTTTTTGAGTCGTCGAGCGTGGCAATGGAAACCCCCGAATTGCCTATTTTGCCGTAAATATCCGGACGTAGGTCGGGGTTTTCGCCATAAAGCGTTACCGAGTCGTAAGCAGTTGACAGGCGCTTGGCAGGCAGCCCTTTTGACAGATAATGAAACCGTTTGTTGGTACGTTCCGGGCCACCCTCGCCGGCAAACATGCGGGTTGGGTCTTCATACTCGCGCTTAAACGGAAAAACACCGGCGGCAAACGGGAATTCACCCGGGAAATTCTCCTTTAACTGCCATTTTAAAATATCGGCGTTGCTTTTAAATTTGGGTACCGATATTTTTGGTATTTTTATAAACGACAGCGATTCGGTGTGCGTTTCAACTTTTATCTCTTTGCCACGCACCTTAAAAATGTAGTAATCGTCTTGGTACGCCTTGCTTTTCGATTGCCATAGGCTAAGCAGCTCTTGGTTTTCGGGGCGGAGTTTTTTGTTCCAGTCTTCAATCAGCGTATCAATATTTTCAACGCTGTTGTTATTGTCTGCAAGTAACCCTTTTGCATCTTTTAATGCTTGAATTTTGCCTGCAATTACCGATTGCTCTTCGGCAATTTTATTGTACTTGCGTACCGTTTCGCTAATTTCCGACAGGTAACGCGAACGCTCGGGCGGAATTATCTCGTTTGCTTTTGATGAGTAGAAATCGGATTTTATTGAAGGCAAGGCTTGCGGTGATTTTTCGTGTATTTTTGCTTTAAGCGCACAATAAAACTCGTTTACCCCCGGGTCAAAAAACTGTGATGCATGCGTAAGGTAAACAGGCATTTCGTTTGGGTCGGCGTGCCAAAGCCCTTGGTTGCGCTGAAACTGTTTTTTTACTTCGCGCAAAGCGTCTTTTGCACCTTTTTTATCCGATTTGTTTATTGATATAATATTGGCAAAATCGAGCATGTCAATCTTCTCCAACTGCGATGGTGCGCCAAATTCGGGTGTCATTACATAAACCGCCGTATCGCAATGGTCAACAATTTGGGTGTCAGACTGCCCAATGCCCGATGTTTCGAGAATAATAAAACTGAATCCGGCTGCCTTTAATACTTTAATTGAGTCGCTTATATGTACCGATACGGTTAAATTTGCCTCACGCGTCGCCATACTTCGCATATAAACCTGTTGGTTGTTTATAGCATTCATGCGAATACGGTCGCCAAGCAATGCACCGCCTGTTTTGCGCTTACTCGGGTCAACGCTTATTATACCTATTTTAATGTCGGGGTAGTCCATTAAAAACCGCCTTATAAGCTCGTCAATAAGCGACGATTTGCCTGCTCCGCCTGTGCCCGTAATGCCTATTACAGGAATATCTTTTGTGGTTTTTTTGTTTTTCAGAAGTGTTTTTATTGCTCCGGCTTGTGGCGCTTTGTTTTCAAGCGCGGTTATAAACCGTGCAATTTTGTGGTTTTGCCCGCTTGTTGGCAATGTTTTTAAATCACTTTCTTTAACAGGAAGTTCGTAATTGCTTTTTTTAAGCAGGTCGTTAATCATGCCTTGCAGGCTCATTGAGCGACCGTCGTCGGGAGAGTATATGCGTGCGATGCCGTATTTGTGCAGCTCCTCAATTTCGTCGGGTAGTATTACACCGCCGCCGCCGCCAAATATTTTAATATGCCCGCAGCCTTTTTCATTAAACAAGTCGAACATATACTTAAAATATTCGATATGCCCGCCTTGGTACGATGTTATGGCAACTGCGTGGGCATCCTCCTGAATTGCGCAGTCAACAATTTCGGCCACCGAGCGGTTATGCCCAAGGTGAATAATTTCGGCTCCCGATGATTGTAAAATACGGCGCATTATATTTATTGCGGCATCATGTCCGTCAAAAAGTGAGGCTGCTGTTACTATTCTTACTTTATTTTTGGTTTTATAAGGTTTGGGAGTTTCCATGTTTTATTTACTATTAAAGATTTACTATTTGTGGTTTGAGATATAAAGTTCGATTTCGAGTTTTCCTGAATGATATAGTAGGACAAGGCTTGCTAAATATTTGAAAAGGAGTCCCGATAGTATCATCGGGATGGCTGTTTCAATTGAGAGCGTAACAAAGAAATCGGATTTTATTGACAAACCTTATTTATAGTTTTAAATTTTCAGCTATCAGCTCGGCAATATCGTAATTTTTCACTTCATCTTGCTTGTCTTTGTATTTTATGCCATCGGTAAGCATGGTCATACAAAACGGGCACGATGTTGCCACAATATCTGCTTTCGATTCTAAAACGTCTTCGGTGCGCTCTGTATAAATCTCCTTATCGCCTTTTTCGGCCTCTTTAAACATTTGTGCCCCACCTGCACCACAGCACAACGAAAAGCTTTTAGACCTTTTTAGTTCGGTAAAATCGGCATTAAGCGATTTTATTACATTTCGGGGGGCATCGTAAATACCATTGCCGCGACCTAAATAACAAGGGTCGTGAAAAGTGATGCGCTTGTCGCCGAAAACTTTTTTGTCGATGTTTAATTTGCCTTCGTTAATAAGCTGCTCTAAAAAGGTTGTGTAATTAACCACCTCGTAATTTCCGCCAAGCTCGCCGTATTCGTTTTTTAAAATATTGAAGCAATGGGGGCAGGTACATACAATTTTTGTTATGCCGTAGCCATTCATTATCTCAATATTGGCAAGCGCCTGCATTTGGAACAGCATTTCGTTGCCTGCGCGTTTTGCAGGGTCGCCCGTGCACGATTCCTCTTTACCC
This sequence comes from uncultured Bacteroidales bacterium, assembly GCA_964419235.1. GTDB lineage: Bacteria > Bacteroidota > Bacteroidia > Bacteroidales > SZUA-534 > GH45. The sequence goes on along the minus strand of CAYQPP010000011.1, from coordinate 15,916 downwards.
AAAACGGCATAATCAGTTTTTGTGTGGTTTAATATTTTTGTAAACGAGCGGGTTACCTTTTGGTAGCGCTCGTCGAAGGCACCGGCACAACCCACCCAGTAAAGGTATTCGGGCTTTTTGCCTTGTGCGGCCAAATCGGCCATTACTGGAACGTCTATTTGTGGCATATTTTTTTTGTTTCGGGTTTGTAAGTTTTAATGTTTAAAAGTTTAAAGTTTTATGTAATAAATAATTTAACAGTTTAACAATAATCAAATAAAGTTTTAGGGTTTCTGTTCTTTGTTTATTCGGTTTTAGTCCATTCAAGCCTGTCATCGGGTGAATATTGCCACGGCGCGCCGTTGTTTTCAATATTTGCAAACATTGAGTTTATGCCGGTGGGGGCTTTTCCCTCCTCCAAAACAAGGTACCGCCTCATATCCATTATTAAATTGGGGTGGCTAATATTCAACGGGCACTCTTGGGCACAAGCATTACAAGTTGTGCACGCCCAAAGCTCCTCATAGCTTAAATAATCATTAACCAATGATTTGCCATCGTCAAAATTACTGTTTTTTACAAGCTTATGCCCTTTTTCATTCATGCGGTTCCGTAAATCGACAAACACTTTTCGCGGCGATAGTTTTTTGCCTGTAATATTTGCAGGGCAAACTTCGGTACACCGTCCGCATTGCGTGCATGTTAACGAATTCATGTAGTTTTGCCATGTTATGTCTTCAATATCTTTTACACCAAACCGCACGGGGGCTGCATCGCCTGCATCCTGAAAAGCATTGCCGCTGAGCATTAGCTTTACCTCATTGGTTACCGATTCCATATTCGGCATTTTAGTCAATGGCTCCAAATTGCTTACAAATACATTAGGTATTGACATAAATACATGGAAATGTTTTGAATAAGGCAGGTAGTTGGCAAAAAAGAATATCAATAAAATATGCGACCACCAAAACAGTTCGTGAAAAAAGTGCGAGCCCGCAGTGTTTTGGGCAATTAATAATGAGATGGGATAGGTTCCGACTATTTCAGACTCGGCAGTGGAAATATAAAAAATATTCATGCCAATTAATGAAACCATTAACAGTAAAATTAGGGTAAGCGCAAAATTGGCATCGAGTTTATTTTTTGGTGTTAATTCAATGCCGTAAAAACGCTTAACCTTCATAAACAGCCTGCGGATAAGGAATACAACAATTCCAAAGCCAACAATATATGCAAATATATCGCCCGATGCGGTAATAATATCATAAATAATACCCAACTTGCCTAAGGCGCGTTCGGTTCCGGATATTCCGTCGATAACCATTTCGATGCTACCAATTGTAATAACCAAAAAACCCCAAAAAACAAGGGCGTGCATTAAGCCTATTACGGGTTTGCGCAATATTTTTGTTTGCCCTATTGCAACTTTTAGGGTTAGGTTTATCCTTTTGCTCCATTGGTTTAGCGGCTTGCCCGATTTTGTTAATTTAAATAGTGCAATAAGTCTTTTTAACGTGTAGGCAAACACACCTATTGTAATTAAAAGTATTGCAATAAATAAGATTTGTTTAACCATAATTTTTGTTTTAAAATGCGTTTGCTTTGGTTTTATTCAGCCTTAAAAGCTTTAAAAGCTTCAATTAGTTTTGGTAAAACTTTTTGTGCATCGTCGAGTATGCCATAATCGGCTACCTGAAAAATTGGGGCATCGCTATCGTTGTTTACCGCAACAATGCATTTTGAGCCGCTAACGCCTGCCACATGCTGAATAGCGCCCGAAATACCAATGGCAAAATAGATGTTGGGGGCAATTACTTTGCCTGTTTGTCCAACATGCTCATTATGTGGACGCCATCCGTCGTCGGATACAGGGCGGCTGCATGCGGTAGCTGCACCTAAAACTTGGGCAAGCTCTTCAAGTGGAGCCCAATTGCCGGGGTCTTTCATTCCGCGCCCGCCGCTAACAACTATTTCGGCATCAAACAACGAAATGCCTTCGTCGGATAATTTACTGTCAACAACTTTGGTTTTCACATCGTTTAGATTTAACTGCGGCGAAAAATCTTCGATTGTCAAATCTTTAGGGTTTTCATGCAACCCAAATGAGTTGTTCATTAACGACACAATTTTTTTTGCTGTGGTAATTTTAACGCTGGCAAATGCTTTTCCGTTAAATGCCCTTTTTGAAACCATAAACGGCTCATATGAGTTTGGCAACGATAACACGCCGGGTATATAGCCTGCTTTTAATTTTACCGAAAGCCTTGGAGCAATGGCTTTACCGTCGTTATTATCGGGAAAGACCACTATATCGGCATTAACGGCATCAACAGCTTGTTCTAAAACCTGCGTGTAAGTTTGATTTATGCGTGTGTTTAGAGCGGCATTGCCTGCTTTAAGAACTTTTGATACCCCATATTTTGAGAGTCTTTCTATTTCGGTATTTTCAATTTCGCCCATAATAATTGCCACAAGGTCTGTGTTGCTGCTATCGGCAATTTTTGATGCATACGAAGCCAATTCAAGGTTTTGCTTTTTTAGCTTACCGTTAAAATTCTGTATATATACTAAAACTGACATATGATTATTTTTAAATTATTACTTATTTATAAAACTTTAGCCTGCGTACTTAAAAGGTTAATTAATTCAGGAATGTTATCTGAATCAATCATTGTAACTTTCGATTTTGGCTCGGGTAGTTTATAATCGACAAATTCGGTAAGCACTTCGGGTTCAATTGCGGTGATAACTTCAAGTGGTTTTGACCTTGCCATCATTATTCCGCGCATATTGGGTATTTTTGGTTCAATGGCAAAACCTTTTTGCACAACAAGCACGGCGGTTCCGTCAACGTTAAGGTACTCTTTTCCGTTTGCAACGTCGCGTTCAATTGTTGCTATGTTATTTTCAAAGCTAATATTTGACACCGACGATACCGATGGTATATTTGCCAATTCGGCAACCATTCCGCCAACAAGTGAGCCGTTGTAATCGCCCGATTCGATACCTGCAACAATAAAACCATACTCGTTGTTTTTTACAAATTCGGCAATTTGCTGTGCTGTTGAGTAGGCATCCATGGGTGTAATATCAACCCTGAAAGCTTTGTCGGCACCAATTGCAAGGCATTTCCTTAAAGTAGGTTCCGTTTCAACCGTGCCTACATTAATTACATGTACCTCGCTTACCGGCGATGCAGTATCTTCTTTTAACTCAACCGCCCTTGTTAATGCCAACTCGTCCCACGGGTTTATTACCCATTGAACACCGGTATTGTCAAAAAGGGTGTTGTTGTCTTTAAACTTAATTTTTGTTGTTGTGTCGGGTACGTTGCTTATACATACAAGTAGTTTCATATTATTTATTTTTTATCCACTAATTTATTTGTTTTATTCATTCTTAAATCAAAATCACTAATCTCTGTTTTCCTGTCTCTGATTTTTTACTGAAGATAGCGTGAAGGTCGCAGAGAAAAACCTCAACCTCAATCTTAACCTCAATCTTAAATTTCAGTTCTCAAATCCATTCTTTCATAAATATTGTCCACGAATTGCACTAATTAACACTAATTAAAAACAAACCACAGATAGCACAGAGAAAAACCTCAATCTCAATCTCAACCTTAACCTCAACCTCAAATCATCAATCTAAAACCTCCATTATCTTCTTGGCCATTCGTTTTAAAGGTCGCCTTTGGCAATTGCCCTGCTAATTACAATTTGTTGAATTTCTGACGTGCCTTCATAAATCTGTGTCAGTTTAGCTTCGCGCATTAAGCGTTCAACGTGGTACTCTTTAACATAGCCGTATCCTCCGTGTATTTGTACGGCTTCGGTTGTAACTTTCATAGCAGTTTCGGCGGCATATAGTTTTGCCATTGCGCTTGCATTTCCGTATGGTAGTCCTTGGTCTTTTAGCCAAGCGGCTTTTAGGCAAAGAAAACGGGCAGCCTCAATTTCGGTTGCCATATCGGCCAATTTAAAAGCAATGCTTTGGTGGTTTATTATCTCGGTACCGAATGCTTTGCGCTCTTTGGCATATTTTGCGGCGAGTTCAAATGCCCCCGATGCAATTCCCAATGCTTGCGATGCAATACCAATACGCCCGCCTTCAAGGGTTTTCATGGCAAATTTAAAACCAAAGCCATCATCGCCTAAACGGTTCTCTTTGGGTACTTTTACATCGTTAAAATTTACCGAGTGAGTGTCGGAGCTGCGCATCCCCATTTTATTTTCGTGGACGCCGACGGTTATGCCCGGCGAATTTTTGTCAACAAGCAATGCGTTGATTCCCCTGTGCCCCTTCTCTTTATCGGTGTGGGCTATAACAATATATGTTGATGCGGAGTTGCCGCTTGTTATCCAGTTTTTTACCCCGTTTACCAAATAGTGGTCGCCCATATCAATGGCGGTAGTTTTTTGCGAGGTGGCGTCGGACCCTGCTCCGGGCTCCGATAAAAGGAATGCCCCTATTTTTTCGCCTGTTGCAAGCGGCTTTAACCATTTTTCTTTCTGCTCGGGCGTGCCATACTCTTCAATACCATAACAAACTAATGAGTTGTTTACTGAAATAATTACCCCTACGGCAGAATCAATTTTTGATATCTCCTCAATGGCAAGAACATATGATACGGTATCCATTCCGCCACCATTGTATTCGGGTGAGACCAACATGCCCATAAAACCAAGTTCCGACAGGTTTTTGATATGTTGGGTTGGGAATATCGCTTTCTCGTCGCGTTCAATTACATCCTTAATTAATTCGCGCTGGGCATAATCGCGTGCCGCTTGGCGAATCATCTTTTGTTCTTCGGTAAATTCAAAATTCATATTATAGTGTTTTTAGTTTGTTATTTTTATTAAACTACTCTATTCTGCTTTTTTGTATGCTATTGAAACAACAGTTTTATCGTTGCCGCCCATATTAATTGATAGTCCGTAAGGCTTGTCGTTTGTGATATTTATTTGGGCTTTTCCGGCTTTTCCGGTAAGTTGTTCCCAAAGTGTTACGGCTTGGTGCACGCCGGTAGCCCCTGTTGGGTGTCCCCATCCAATAAGTCCGCCGGTTGTATTAAAAGGTACTAAGCCGTTTCGTGATGTATTGCCTTGGGCAACAAATTCGGCACCTTTTCCGGGTTTGGCAAATCCTATTGCCTCGGTTGCCAAAATGCCTGCAATGGTAAAACAGTCGTGAGTTTCAACTGTGGCAACCTTGTCTTTTGTTATGCCTGCCATGTCAAACACCTTTTCAACAGCTACTTTTGTTGTTGTTAATTCTACCTCGTCAATTGGGTTGTCGAGCAGGTTTTCTTCAACTTGGGCAAACCCCGATATTTCAATGGCATCGGCTTTTGAAAAGCCTATACGCTTTAATCCTTCTTCGGAGACAATGGCTATTGCCGAAGCTCCATCGGATACTTTTGAGCAATCAAAAATATTCAAATCATCGACAAAAAACTTGCCGTTTGGTGGTGTCAGCCCTGCTTTTAACAAATCGGGATTTTTGTTTTCGTACTCTTGTGCGGTAGGACAAAGGCGTGCATTTTCGATTGCGTTTTTATACCAGTGCGCTAATCCGTTTCGGGTATATTCGGCACCATATTTTTTGTTATAGGCCTTTGCCCTGTCGCTAAATTCGCCCGGAAAAAAGTATGCGTGCCCTTTTTTGCGGTTTTTGTACCATCCGGCTTGTGCCAGATAATCGGCTCCGTATATTGCCTTAACCGTATTTTGTACTTCGACACCAAGTGCTAAAACCACTTCGGCAGTACCGGCAAGTATTGATTTAATGCCCGATATAAGTGCCAGACCGCCCGATGCACATGCACCCTCGACCCTGATTGAGGGTTTGTACCTTAGGCCTGGGTCGATTGAGGGCATTATTGCAGCAAGGTGTCCTTGATTGTTAAACCGCGATGCTATGAAGTTGCCGATTACGCTTTCGTCAACATTTTTTGCGCCGCCTATTTGCTTTAAAGTGGCACGCCCTGCCTCTTGGATATAGTGCTCTAAATCGGGGCGGGGTTTTTTAGGATGAAACTCGCTGCGGCCGGTTCCGAGCGAAATAGTGTTGTATCCGGCAACCATATATACTTTTCTGTTCATAATTTCTGTTTTTTTTACTGTTTTTCAATAACAAGTTACTATTCTATACTTATAATATATTGCCGAAATTTAGTTAGCAATAGTTGTTGATAGGGCCGTAAATGTGATGAAAACCGGTTTTCATTACCGTATTTACATTCTCGTCAGAGTTGGTTACACCGTCGGCAACCAATTGCTTGCCAATTTTGTTCATGGCTTGCATATACTCAACTGCCAATTTATTACCGTTGCCGGATGCTTTATTAAGTTTAGCGAAAAAATCTTGGATAAGCGGCTCTTTTTTCCTGTTTCGGCTTAAAGCTTTCCACGATTGATTTTCGGGCAAACTGCCTAAATAGTCATTAACCTTGGGTTGAATTTCGGCAATTGGGATATATTTTTCTTTATCAAAATCGTAAACACTGACTATTTTGCCTTTTTCGTATGTAAAGAACCCCGGTTTTTGCGAGCCATTGGAGTTTTGCCCCCCTTTTACCTCTTTGTTTAAAAGCTTAACCAATAATTTGCTGTGCAGTTGTTCGCTTAAATAGTTGTTCATTACATTTAATATAAATGTGCAAACATCAACACCAACATAGTCGGTAAGTTGGAAAATGCCCATTGGGCGCAGCATAAAATCGCGGGTAACGGTATCTACAATAAGTACCGATTCGGCAAATGTAAAATCGGGTTTAAGCTCTTTTATTTTCTCTAAGCCAAAAAGTAAATCCCTCATAAAAAACCCGTTGCCAATAAAGCCTGCAATGTCGTTTGCCGGAACCATTATTTTTCCGAGGGCTTTTCCAAAATCGTTAACAAGGCTTGAAAGCTCTTTGTTGCCGTTGTCAATTTCGATTACCTCGATAAGTTTTTGTATGGCAGGCGGATTATAAAAATGGCAGCCTATAACGTTGCCATTCAAATTGGCGCTTTTGTTGAGCTCTTGAATAGGTATTGAGCTGGTATTTGTTAAAAACCACGGGTTGTTTGGGTTATTGGCTGTGATTTGTGTAAATAGCTCGGTTTTTAATTCAACTTTTTCAAGTACTGCCTCAAAAATAAGTGTTGACTCGTATGCCGCCTCAATTTTTGTCGATGGTTTTATTAAATCCATGGCATCGGTAATATATGCTTGAATTATTTCGCCGTTTTCAATTAGGTCGGCACGGTTTTCATAAGCTTTGCGGAGCCAAATAGTATTTTTTTCTGCCCATTTAAGTAAAAGTCCGCGCGTGTATGCCAGCAAACCGTTAAGTCGTTCGTGCGATTGGTCAATGGCATTAATCACGAATGTTTGGTTGCTGAACTCGGGCGAAAGCTTAAGCTGCGAAAGGTAAATAGTGTTGAGGTACAAAATGCCACTCCCCATTTTACCTGCTGCACCGAGTACAGCCACATTTTTGAATCGTTTGTTGAATGTCATAATTATTTATTTATGTTATTTTATTACATTGTTTTATATCAGGTAATTAAGCGGTTTTTAGTGTTGTTTGATTTTTTACCAGTTTGGTTTTCTCTTTTCTAAAAAGGCTGTCATGCCTTCTTTGCCCTGCTCATCGAATTGCTGTGAGAATTCTACCTGTTCGTTTTCGCCACCTTTTGCATATCCATTGACAAGGCCAAAATTAACTGCCCGTTTTACCGCTTTTATTGCATCGGGACCTTTGCCTGCAATTGTTTCAGCAATTTTTACTGCCGAGTTTATTAACTCTTCGGGTGGTACAATTTTTTGTACCAACCCCATTCTAAAGGCATCGTCGGCAGTTGCCATTTCGGTTGTAAATAACAGATATTTTGCATTTGCGGAGCCAACTACCCGTGGCAACCGTTGTGTGCAATTAAAGCCCGGTATCAGTCCAAGGTTTACTTCGGGGGCGCTAAATTTTGCTTTTTCAGATGCAATAATAAAATCGCAGGCAAGTGCCAATTCGAGTCCGCCACCAAGGCAAAAACCATTTACCGCTGCTATAACCGGTATTTGAAAATTCTCGATGCGGTTAAATGTTTGGTGGCCAATTTTTGAGAACTCCAGAGCCTCCGGTTTAGTTTTATCTTTCATTTCGGCAATATCGGCCCCAGCCACAAAAGCTTTTCCTTCGCCGGTTAAAATAACTGCCTTTAGGTTTTGGTTTTGCCTCAACTCATCGAGTGTTTTGTTTAATTCGGAAAAAACATTGGAGTTTAAAGCATTTAGTGCTTGAGGGCGCGAGAATGTGATGGTTGCAATATTATTCTCAATAATTATTTGTAAGGTTTCCATAATTCTACTTATATAAGTTAAAATGTAAGTAAGTATTGGGTAAAGAACTTTAATGAGCTCTAAAATAGCGAAAATTTAGGCATGATAAAAACGCATTGCTCACGTCATTAAACTAAAAACAGGGTATAATTGTTCTTGAATTTAACAATATTTACCTATTTGTTGAGTAGTTTTAATAAAACAGCAAATTATTTAATTATATAAATAATTGAATATGTGTTTTATATGCAGATAGTATGAATTTGGTTTTTGCAAAAATCTGTTTACCAATAAAAGTGTTAATAAACATTAAAAAAGATGATTAAAATCGTAGTTGAAAATAATTTTGTTTTTAAATGCTGAGGGTTTTCAAAACAACCTCTGAAAATAAATTTTTTTGTTATTGTTAGATTGTATATTTTTACATGAAAGTATTATTCAAAAAAACAACCAAATGCCTCAAACAAATACACCTGCAGTAAATTCTACAAAATGGATTATTGTACTTATTAGTATTGCAGTCTTGATTTTTATTTCGCTGTTTTTAATCTTTAATATTGAAATTTTTAATGACATTTGGTTATGGCTTATAGGTTTGGCAGGGCCGATAATTGCATTTTTTAAGAGGTTTGTACAAGGAATATCGGGGACTGCCGATGAGGGGGTTAATGAACACATAGAGGCGATACAAAAAGAGAATAACGATTATAAAGCTACAATAGGGGATTTAAAATTAAAAATTGGTGAGTTGGAGGGTAAAATAAGTACAATGAATACCCCAACTTCAACCGACAGTTTTGACGGATTGACAATAACGGTATTAAGGTACTTTGACGATAATGAGACAACGCTTGGCTTATTGTTTATTGGGCAAAAATTTTTCTGTTATACATTGGAGGATACGTTTAGAGAACAAAAAATAAAAGGGGAGACAAGAATTCCATCAGGAACATATAAACTGAATTTTAGAAGGCAATTAACAAAACTTACAAAAAAATACCGTGCCACAAGAGATTGGTTCGAGTATCATTTAGAGATAAAAAATGTGCCAGAATTTACAGGCGTTTATATACATAGCGGCAGCAACCACAAACATACCGAGGGTTGTCTTTTGATAGCCGACAGCATTTATTCGTCAAACGAAAAAAGGACAATATTCAATTCGCAAAAAACTTTTGAGAGGTTTTATAAAAAGCTAAAGCCCATGCTTGATGATGGGGAGCATATACGAATTAAATTGTTGGATGAGGATTGGTTTAAACAGAAATTTCATTAAAACATAAAACATATAATTATGAGCAGTTGGTTTTTTAAAAAGGGAAGCGAAAACAACAATGTTGACAAAAGCTTTGACCCGAACGACGATTTCTTTTTTAGAATATCGTTAAAATTTATCTGGGTGCTTTTTTTGGGTGGTTTAATAACCTCGGCATATATAATTGTTTTTATGCCCGAATATATATTTAAAGGTATAGGGCTCTTGTTTACAACTGTTTGGGGAACTATATTTTTGAGTTATTTTAGGTGGGCGGTTTTTTATTACAATATAAGTTATGGGAAATCGAGCGCATTTTGGGATCAGGTTTTTAAAGCCCGCCAAAAAGCAATTGACGAAAATAGTACGGCAACAACCGATATTGATGTGCCAAAATACAATCCGTACTGCGATCAAACATTTGGGCTTCCACCCGGAACCGTGCGCGGAATGATTGCATTTACGCTATTGTTTGGTGCATTATCGTTATTGATAGTGAGTTTTGGCGAAGACGGGAATATTGACCGCACATCGTTTTATTGGGATCAGTTTGAGTTTTTTAAAACAGCCTTTTTAATGATGATTGCATTTTATTTTGGTTCGCATTCATTAAAATACTTGCAAAAAGGGGGTAATAATAATCTGGCAAGTAATGCACAAAACAACAGTAAACAACCAACACGGGATGATGATGATGCAGGGTATGTTGAGGATGAAACAAAGTTTGAAGTTGACGAGGAGCCGGTAAATATTACCAACGTTAAAAACATGCTTAATAATTCAGAATCGGACACCAAATAATTTAGGTTATAGATATTTTATAAAAATGGGATATACCTGTGGTAACCTACAATCAACAATAAATATTTTTGATGATAAAAATAATTAAAACCGGATTTTTGTTTTTAGCATTTTGTGCTGTACTAACATCGTGCAAAAAAGACGATAAAGGCTTGGTGCTCGGTAAAATACATAAAGCATCAAAACTATCTACCACCGAGTTTACTATTGATAAAATTGTACATGGCACAAAAACAAAAAAGCTTGCATGGTTTATAAATTTAAACGAAGCGCGTTTTTTGGCCTATTCAAAAGCAATTGTTAAAGCAGGTATCGATTTAAACAAACTTACCCCCGATGATGTAAAAATTGATGAGTATGCCATATATATAAACTTGCCTGTCGTTGAAATCATAAATTTTTCGTACCCGTCTGATAGTTTTAGCGTTGACGGCTTTATTACCGATAATGCATTTTTAAACAGTATCTCAATATACGATCAAGAGGAGTTTTTTAGGGCAGCCGAGTTGGATATACGCAGCAGCTTGAAATATATGGGCATAATTGAAACAACCCAAAATAAAACCCGCATTATGATTGAGGGCATGCTAAAAGCCCTTGGCTATAAAAATATATTTATAAGTTTTAAAAATAAGAGCACAAAACCATTGATGCCCGAAATACCACCGTTTAATTAAGTTAAATAATGATTATACAGTTTATAATAAAATACTGGCGTAAAGTTTTTGATTTGTTGTTGGTGGCAGGCATTGCTATTGCCGCATACTACTTTATCACAAAGTTTATGTTCGGGACCAAAACAAAACTGCAAACTACGGCAAACATGGTTTCGAGCATCAAAAACATTGGTGAGCTTGTTACAGCTGAATATTACGGTGAGGTTATAGCGTCGCTGCATGAGGCCGAGTTGGATTTGCTCGATATTGATTCAACAAACCAGTATGCCTACGATTGGTTTATTTCGCTTAAGCTTGGTATTGACGAAATTCTTGAAAACAATAATAAGAATTCCGTCAGAAGAGATAAATTAAATAGCCTTAGGGAAGGGATTATTAAAGACAACCTTTCAATAAAATACTATAAAGATTTTTTGGAATATTTATTTCAGGAGCTCTCAATATCAAACTATAAAAAAGATAATGACAGCCATAACATCGAAAAAATTATTGGGCGTTTAAAAAGGGATATAAAGAAAAATAGGAAAAAACTATCAGATGAAGCATACAACTATTATCTGTTTAAAGGGGCTTTTAGGACACTGGCATTTAGTGATTGGCTGAAAGATGGCTGCAAAAAGAAGCTTGGCAGAAAAGAGCTTTCGATTATTGGCAGGGGTTGGGTAAAGGCAGGATTTGACTTTGGGGAATTGAATAAAGATAATTTTATATACGACAAAGAGCGCAAAACCATCCACCTTATTGGTTTTAACGCAAAAATACTCGACAAAGATATTAACCCGTGGTTTATTCCCGAAAATGGAGTTCCGGGCTTTCAGATTGTTGCATCAAAAGGGAAGGTTGATTTTGACGATGCCAAAAAGGTTAAAAGGAGGTGCGTTCAAAAACTGGAGATAAAGGCCATAAAAAGTGGGATTATCGAAAGTGCCTCCAAATACGGAAAGGAGACGCTAAAAACATTTTTTACGTTGTTGACCGGCGATAATATTGAAGAAGTTATTTTTCATGCCAATAAATTTGACCAGCTATATAGTGTGGTGGCAAAAGATAATATGGTTTCGTTTGACGAGGTTTCGTTGTTGCAAAAAGAGATTGATAAACGGGTAAACGAGATAAAAACGATAAAGGAAAATTCAGGCAAGCAGGAGTTTATTAATAAGCAGGAGTATTTACTAAGTAGTTTTATTAAAAAGCTCAAGATGCTGAATTATGGCAATGCCGGCTTAAACTGCAAATTTGGCTATTATGCGGCAGCATGCAACCATATGTTTAAATCAAATACCATTATTACGGCCGAAAATTCAACCCTTGAGCAAAATAACAAAAATTGGCAAAACGATTCTACGGTATTAAATAATATGCGTTTTGAGTTTTACAGGGTGCGGGGTGGAGACACAATTTTTGTTTGTCCCGACACCTTGAAGAGCAGCCCGTTAAAATACTGGTTTTCCGATAGCATAGGGTTTATTAATGAATACAACCAGTTTGCTGCCGCATTTAACAACCGCATAAACAGGGTTTTAACACGCAAGAGTTGTAATAAAAAGGAGTATGTCGCAAATGCCGTACTTCATAAAAAAATAATGGAATTTACCGGTGTCGATAATCAGGCAAAGGTGCTTTATTATAGTATTGATACGGTTGTTGACAACACCACATATAATTTTTTTCCTTTAGCTCAATATGCAGTTTCGTTTAATAACGATACGCTTAAAAAAGCCATTGGCAGCAGTAAAAACAGCATATATAAATTTGTAAACGCAAACTGCGTAAACAATCAAAAGCCTTGCAACGCCAAAATAGATATCGAAAAATCGGCTTTTCAATGGTACCTCGATAAAAGAATAGAATATTGTAATAGGAGCAAAACAGAGGTTGCAAAAGAGTGGATAAAGGATAAACTTAACGTTCATAAAAAAAGGCTGAAGGAGTTAAATAAAAGGTTTAAAACCAAATAAAAAGTGGTGGTTTTCTAAAAATTCTTTTTCGGCAATAGGTTTTAACCTGTAATCCCTGTATAAAAACAAATAATATTATAGTAAATAGATTTATTGGCTCTGTTTTATTATTATTGTATTGTTTTTAATCTATTGTGTTGTAATATGAAGCAGATTTCAATAATCTTTTTATTTGTGATAGGGGCAACTTCAATTTCAAATATTTATGCTGGCAAACCATCAAAAAGCAAAGTAGGCGATTCTGTTATTGTAGAGGAATTGAATAAAAAGGCACGAGAGTATTTTTATTTAGGCAATGATTCGGGGTTTATTTTTATTGATTCAGCCATTAGGATTAGCAGTTCAATTGAAAATATATATTTATCAGCGTTAAGCCATAAAAACAAAGGTGTAGGGTTGTATTTTAAAGATAAAAGCAACGAGGCCTTAATTCAATACGACAGTGCATTTAATTTATATAAAAAAGCCAACTATACGACCGGTATTGCAGTTTGTTATAATAATATTGCAATAGTTTATCATGTAAAAGGCAATTTTCATAAATCTATTGATAACCATTTTAAAGCCTTGAGAATAAGGGAGGGATTGAACAATGCTTCTGACATTGCGATGAGCTATAAAGGCATTGGCAATATATTTGGCGAGATAGGGCAAAATCGTAAGGCAATAAAGTATAACTTTAAAGCACTTGAGATATATGTCAATGAAAATGATTCAATAAATATCGCCAAAACATATAATGATATTGGTGCCGATTATAGTATTTTAAATATTATTGATTCGGCAATTTATTGTTACAAGATTGCTTTGGGCATATTCAGCGGGTATAATTTAAAAAAAAGCATGGCTTTGTGCTCTGTAAATTTAGCCAATAATTATTTGCTGCAAAACAATTATAATAAATCTTTAAGCTATTACAACAAGGCAATTGTGTTATCTGATAAAATTGGCGATGTAAGGACACAAATAGGAGCTTTAAAAGGCAAAGGCATGCTGTTAAAGCAAAAGGGAGATTATGCAGGAGCCATTGAGTTGTTAAAAAGAGTACTGCAAAAAGTTGAGAAAACAGATTACATACTTTTGAAACGTAATATATATAAAGACTTGTCGGAGTTTTATGAGAAGGTTGAAAATTACTATTTGTCTTATAACTATTTTAAGAAGTATGTATCATTAAAAGACAGTATTTTAAATACAGAGAACTCACAATTTATTCACGAGCTCGAAACAAAATACCAAACCACACAAAAAGAGAAAGAGATAGAAATACTACAAAAAGACAACGAAATAAAAGATGCAAAGGTAAAAGCACAACATAGGCTGATTTTATTAATAGCAATAGCTTTTTTACTAATATTTATAATAGCATATTTTTATTATCGATTAAATAAAAACAAACAAAAAACCATTCAAAACGAATTGCAAATAAAAAACCTGCTTACCGAGCAAAAAATGCTGCGCTCGCAAATGAACCCGCATTTTATATTTAACTCGTTAAACTCAATACAGTCGTTTATATCGGCGGGCAAAGCCTACGATGCCGAAAAATATTTAGCTCGTTTTGGCAAGCTTATGCGGGGTATTTTAGAAAACTCGCGCGCCGATTATATCACACTCGAAAACGAGGTTGAGGTATTGCAGCTTTACATAGGGCTCGAGCAGTTACGGTTCGACAATAGGTTTGAATTTAGCATTGAGATGGATGATGATTTGGAGTGTGAATTAATAATGATACCCGCCATGCTGATACAGCCATTTTGCGAAAATGCCATTTTGCATGCATTTAAAAACAGAAAAAATGGCAAATTAAAGCTCTCTTTTGCCGACGAAGGCGACATTTTAGTTTGTACAATTGATGATAACGGAATAGGGCGCAAGGCTACCCAAGAGTCAAAAACAGAGAATAAGCACACCTCCTTGGCAACGCAAATAACCATAGAGCGGTTGGCAACGCTGTCTGAGCAAATGAATGTTAATGCATCATTGTCAATAACCGACAAAGTAGATAAGGCTACGGATATGGCAATTGGCACAAAAGTAGAGCTAAGGATACCGATTATTGCCGAATAATTTGTAGTTTTATAAAAACCGGAATAACAATGCGAACAGTAATTATTGACGACGAGCCCAAAAGCAGACAAACGCTGGCCAACTTTATTAATAAGTATGCACCAACCTTGGTTATTGTTGGCGAGGCAGGGTGTGTTGAGTCCGGTGTCGATTTAATTGACAAGATAAAACCCGACTTGGTTTTTTTAGATATACAAATGCCCGACGGTACGGGGTTCGACCTGCTTGGGCAGATACAGTTTAGCGAATTTAAACTGATATTCTGCACATCGTACGACCAATATGCGGTAAAAGCTTTTAGGTTTAGTGCCATCGACTATATTATAAAACCAATTGACCCTGATATATTTAAAGCGGCAATAAACAAAATTGAAGCCGATACCACAACAAACGATAAAGTTAAACTTGAAGTGTTAGATACCAACAAAAACAAAATCCAGCGTCTTGCCTTAAGCTCAACCGACGGTATCAGCATTGTTAAAATTTGCGATATTATCAGGTGCGAGTCGAATGTAAACTACACACGGTTTTGTTTGCAAAATGCAAAAGGCATAATCGTTACCAAAACATTGAAAGAGTACGACGAGCTTTTATCGCCGCAAGGTTTTATCCGTGTGCATAAATCGCACCTTGTAAACATCGACTACATTAAAAAATACATTAAAGGCGAAGGCGGCTTTGTCGAATTAATCGATAAAACAAAAATAGAGGTGTCGCGCCGCAAAAAAGAGGTGCTGCTGCAAGCCCTAAATAGTATTAGGTAGTTTGTAAAAGGCATACATCGCCATCCTTTGGGCGGTGCCATTACCATTCACTTATTAAGAAGCCGGTTAAAAACAATAATCCTTGCATTG
>CAYQPP010000010.1:21508-26881 GCA_964419235.1 uncultured Bacteroidales bacterium | reverse complement strand
ATGTGTCAAATATATACCAAGAGAGTATTCCGATTATAATACTGTTTCTTGACCATTTCTCTTTCTTTTTAAATGGAATAGCAGCAATAAAAGCAATTAATACACCCCAGCCTACCATTGTAGCCCCCAAGACACCATATACCCATTGCTGAAAATTTCTAATTTGAATATTTGGAGTTTCGTTACCCCAAAAAACAGGATCAATTAAAGAATTGAATTTTTCCGAATTAATATTCAGAACCATTGATATTCCAAAGACAGATATAATTATCCCGGAAACCAATAACCATTTTTGCCAAAATTTAAAACTCATTTTTTCCTCCTTTTTTATTTATTCATTAATTAAATTGCATACCACACTTTGTATAAAGCACAACGCTATCTTAAAAATTGTACCCTTTTGCCTCTCTATCAATCAGCAATTGCCGGTTAATGTCTCCCCTAATTTTTAGGAGAGAATATATGAAACACCGAAACAAAGCCTCGAGAAATTCTTTTGATTAAACCAATCCAAAATAGTGTTGTTTTTGCATCAATAATTAAAGCCGAGAAATAGAACTATTCACCACCGTTTTTTGTAACATCACTAATTATTTTTCCATCTTCGAGTGTAATAACACGCCGTGCTTTTTTAACAACTCTGGCATCGTGGGTACTAAAAATAAATGTTATATTCTCGTCGCGATTTAGTTTTTCCATAATGTCAAGCAACGTTTCTGTCGATTTTGAGTCGAGGTTGGCTGTGGGCTCGTCGGCAAGCACAAATTTTGGTTTTGATGCTAAAGCCCTTGCCACGGCAACTCGCTGTTGCTGCCCTCCCGACATTTTTGAAGGTCTGGCATTCATCCTGTCTCCTATTCCAACAGCATTTAATAATTCGGCAGAACGTACTGCACACTCGCCGGACGGTTTTCCCTGCAACCGCATCACAAATTCGGTGTTTTCTTTTGCCGTGAGCACCGGAATAAGGTTGTACGACTGAAATACAAAACCTATATTACGCAGCCTAAAGTCGGTAAGCTCCGAGCCTTTTAATTTACTCATTACAGAACCACCAACCATCACCTCGCCCGATGTTGGCGTGTCTAAACCTCCTATCATATTCAGCAATGTGGTTTTGCCCGAGCCCGACGGCCCCACTATTGCGGCAAATTCGCCTTCATCAAAATCTAATGTTACACCGTTTACGGCATGTACCTCTACCTCCGATTCGCTATAAACTTTCTCTATGTTTTGAATTTCGATTACTTTCATCTGTTTATTTTTTTATATGTTAGTATTTTATATTTTTAAAAATCACAAATAGTTTATAATATTTTCCAATATCCGCCTTTATCAGAACCAATCCTTTTTAGCTTGCCCTCTTTTTTCAATTTATTCAAATGGTATTTTATGCCATCTTCTGAAATTCCATCAATAATTTCCGCCAGCCCCCTTCTTGATATTTTGGGATTTTTTTCAATTGCTGTTAAAATTTTCTGGGTAGTTTTCTGGGTAGTTTTCTGGGTAGTTTTTTTAATAGGCCTATTAAAAATTATAGTAAACATTCCTTTTGTTTTAAATATAGGTTCGTTTAAGTTTGCTTTGTTTAAAGCATTTTTAATACGGCTAATTCCCGACCCTACTTGTTCAACCATTGCTATTCGCTGAAATAAACCAAAAATTAACGGGTTTCTGCTTGCGCTTTTTTTACCAAACTCTTCAAATGAAATTGCACTAACCAAACCACCCGGATTTGTTATTTCCAAACGGTTACTAAATAGTTCTATCATTATCCTGCCACCTTTGTCATAATAATCGCGATGCGAAAGGGCATTATAACCCTCGCCCGATTGGACAATACTTTTTATGTCAATTTCAGTCAATTGCATTTTTTGTTTATTATATTTTTTATTATTCTATTCGTAAAGCTTCAACAGGCTTAAGTTTTAAAGCTTTGCGGGCTGGTATTATCGATGATAAAATGGCTATACAAATTACCATAACTATAATACCAAAAAAGAATGTTGTTTCAATGTCGGGATAACTAACAGCAGCATAACCCATTGCCTCAAAACCTTCGGCAACCGACGAAAAATTAATGCCTGTATAACCTGTTATTTTTATAAGCACCCAGCCTATTACCATTCCTATTATACTTCCTGTTAAAGTCAAAAATATTGTTTCGAGCATAATCATACTAAAAACCTTGCCTTTTTTCATTCCTATTGCCATTAACATTCCAAGTTCTTTAATGCGCTCAAGTATAGCCATTAACATAGTATTAATTATACCAAAAGCTAAAGCAAAAAATATAATACCCATTATCATATAGTAATAAATGTTCATAAAATCGGCCATCATGCCTGCATCGGGGGCTAACTCTTTCCATGTCATTACGCTTGCATTTTTAAAGTTTTCGGCAATTTTAGTTTTAAACGCTTGCATATTTTCGCCACCGGCATTTAAAATAATTGATGCCTCATGATATTGGTTATCGGTTAATCCGACTGCCTGCACCAAATTACTGTTTAAAACAAAGGCACTCATTTGGTCGAACATTGTGTTGCTGGTTTTAAATATGCCGCACACTTGGTATGTTTGATATCCTAAATCGCCATTGGCTTTTGTAAAGCTAAATGTTATTTTTGCCCGACGTTGATAATAGGTTGAGCTGCTTATTAATGCAGGCCCATATTTTTTAATCTCGGATTCTGTCCAAACCTCTTTTATTGCTTTTTCAAATTTTTTGTCGGTAACATACCTCCTGTTTTTTATTGAATCGAGTTTTAAAATAGTTTTATCGGGCACTTGTAAAACCTTCAAACTGTCTAAAACCAAAGGTGTAATTCTAAAATTTTTGATACGCAGCAGCTCGGCTGTTTTTTTGCTTATTAAAACCGGCGGCAATTTTGATTTGCCATTAAAATAACTACCGGTATTTGGCACTAATTTTTTATAAATATCGCTTACAAGTTTCTCTTTTTCAGGATTTATGCCTTTTAAAACAATGCCGGCACTACCACGCGCCGTTGTTGCCATAGCCATAACTTTGCTGCGCAACGCATATGCGGCAACCTCATTTGAATTGTCAAGATAATCGGTTAATTTACCAATGTTATTAATACTGTATGTAACCTCCTCATTAATCAAGTATTTGGGGTTTTGTATTTTAATGTGCCCTACTTCGGTAAAAATTGCCGAGTTTATTCGTTGGTCAACCATGCCTTTCATAAGTCCGGCAACAAATACGCCTGCTATGGTACCCAAAGTAACGGCGCCAACAACTACAAGACTTCTCGACTTATTGCGCCATACGTTTTTCCACGATATTGATGCTATCATATTTTTGTGTTTTTGTGTTTTTTAATTTATACTTTGCAGATTGAGGCTTCGCAGATTGAAGGAGATTGAGGCTTCGCAGATTGAAGGAGATTGGTGTTTTTAACAAATCCTATCTTCCTCAATCTCATTCAATCTTCTTCAATCTTCCTCAATCTCCATTTTCTTTCTCATACTTGCCAGCATTTTAATCAATTCTTCACTTTCGGCATAAAGCCCTTTTATAAAATCATTTACTAATATTTTTGAACTTATTAATAAATCAAGCCACATTTCAGTTTCATCGGCCTCTTCAACCGATATACACAATTTACTAAAAAACTCACGTTTTGAACGCCCTCTTAATGCTGCTCTGTAATTTGCATAAGCAGAAGTCCCTGATTTTGTTACCTGATAATTTATAACATTTGATCTTGGATTTTTGGGTAGCATTTCAGACAGCTCTAAAATTTTAAGCGCAAACACTTTTAATCTTTCCCTAAGTTTAATTTTATATTCAACCCAATTACTATTATCCATAACAATCAATTTTTATATTCAATCTCTCTCAATCTCTCTCAATCTTCTTCAATCTTCCTCAATCTCTTTCAATCTTCCTCAATCTCTTTCAATCTCCACTAAGCCCTTAACGATTCCATAACTTTCATTTTTCGAATTTTTTTAAGTGGAATATAACAGGCCAGCAGCACCATAATTAAAATAATTACACCCTGCCAAGTAAAATAGTGCCCAATTGCAGCGGTTGGCATTACGGGGTCGAAGCCCATATCTTCGTACATTTTTGCCGTTTCTCCGGTAACCTTAATAGGATTTATATTATACCACACAATAAGCGGTATTACAGCAAGCATACCAGAAATTGTTCCTATTAAACCAAGAAAAAACATTTCGATAATAACAATTGTAGCCAATATTTTTTTGCGCATGCCTATTGCCACCATAACGCCAAACTCGCGTTTACGCTCAGTAATCATCATTAATACAGTACCAAAAATTCCAAAAAATATTATAAAGTATAGAATACCGACAAACATTTGACCGCTTTTATTGTCTCCCTCGATTTGCTGTTTTAAAATAGGGTTAACCTGTTCCCAGTTTTTTACCGCCAACTCGTTTTCATTCAACCTGTTTGTTAATGCCGATTGAACAGCAAGCATTTCATCGGTGTTTTTAATATTTACAACTATTGATGTAATTCTGTTGCCGAGGCTAAAAAACTCTTGCGATTTTGCCAAAGTCATATAAATAAGCTTATTGTCTAACTCGGGCGATGGCACTTTAACAATTCCTCGCACCGGAAACAACCCTGCGGCTGAACTTCCGTGATAGCCCTGCCCTATTAATACAATAGTGTCGCCCACATTTGCCCTTAAAAATGTTGCTAATTTGCTCGACACCAAAACACCATCGTCATTTTCAGAAAGATATTCTCCTTTAAAAGCACTATGCTTTTCAAAAACTTTACGGAAAGACTCAAACCCATCGTGTGTTAAGCCCAAATCAAGGGCAATTCTGTCGGTATTATTATAAAAACTGTTTTCGTGCAATTTCAAAAGCTCTATCTGTTTTTTTGTAAAAGAGAGCTCATCAATTATTTTTTGTGTAATTAAAGGAGTAAGCTTATAATGAATAACATAGTGTTCGGGGTTACTCAGCAGCCTCTCTTTATTAACGTCGATACCCGACACCATGATACCTTTACTTTGGTGTCCGGTTGATGCAAGCACAAACGACTCAACACGCGGAACACTAATTTTTACGCCATTTGTTGTATTTATTTTTTTTAACATTTCATTGCTAAACTCCAATGAGTTATCGAGGGTTTTTTCATCAAAATAATCAATGTTTTGAACCTGCAAATAACCCGAAAACATTTCGATACTTTGCTTTATCATATGCCCATAGGTACCCAACTGAAACGAGCGCATAATAATTGCGAAAAAAACCGCAAAGAAAATCGAGGCAGCAGAAATCAGCGTACGCCTTTTGTTTCGCCAAATATTACGCCATGCCATTTTTATTAATCTGTTCATTTTATAAAGTATTTAAATC
>CAYQPP010000010.1:1996-21408 GCA_964419235.1 uncultured Bacteroidales bacterium | reverse complement strand
AATATTACGCCATGCCATTTTTATTAATCTGTTCATTTTATAAAGTATTTAAATCGTTAGATGTTAGACTTTAGATGTTAGATATTAGACTTTAGATGTTAGATGTTAGATATTAGACTTTAGACCTTAGACCTTAGATAATATATTTTTAAGTGCATAGTTTTAATTCTCTCTGTACCAATAAAAAAGGAAGATTCAAATATACCCTAAGCATAAAAAACATTTCTTTTCCTTTATAGTTATCTTTCAATCCAATCCCTTCAATCTTCTTCAATCTCCCTCAATCTTCTTCAATCTCCTTCAATCTCCCTCAATCTTCTTCAATCTCCCTCAATCTCTTTCAATCTCCCTCAATCTCTTTCAATCTCCCTCAATCTCTTTCAATCTCTTTCAATCTCCCTCAATCTCTTTCAATCTCCCTTTACCTAATCCGCTTCATATTTTGCTGCGAAAAAAAGCTCTCTTTAATATCTATATCAAAATCAATTGATTTAATTGTAATAACAGTTTTATGATCGGGTTCATCAGCAGGAATAATTTCGATAACAGATGTTAACTCCCTACCATCAAATGTTTTAACATTATGTCCCAATTCGGTACGCACAAGATAATCCTCCTCATCGTAGTATTCGGCTTTATAATTAATGAATATCTGCTTATCGACCCAAATAATTACCTTGCCCCACACCACATTTGCATCATCGTTGGGTATCATTTGAATTTTATAGCATGCATGCCCCTCTATTTGCTCATCGCCCAAAAAAGTTTGTGTATAATCGTTTACAATTGATGATTGCTTTACCAAATCGTCGTTACTATAATCGGAACCCATCCAGCCCTGCGACATCATCGACGGGGGAAGTTTTATCATACGATTTATTGAGGGTGTATAATTCCACATCTCATTTTTGTGCTTCATAAAAACCTGCCCCTTATCTTTAGCAGGCGCAGTAATGTAAGTCATAAAATAGTCGCGCGACAGCGACCAATTTTTAAACTCAAGCGTGCGCGTATATTTTGGTCGCACAATTGCCATTGTCATTACACTTTTGTTAGAATTGCCCTGCATTTTATCATCCATTTTTTTTATAACCTCTTTTGCCGTTTGCGCTGTTACAAAAGTTGTAGAAAGCAAGACTGCGGTTAGAACTGTAATAATTTTATTCATAATATGCTTATTAGTAGTGAGTAATTATTTTTATACAATTTTTTCAATAATGAGTTTTTTTATATCATCAATAGGAAAACCAACGGGGTCGATAATATAGTTAAAAAAAACGCCATCTAAAACAGCGCCCAATAACCGTGCATGCGCTATCGGGTTTTTAACACCTCTGTTTTGATAATACTCAATCAGAATTTTCAACAATGGGGTTAATATCTCCAAAAATTTATCTTGAACCAGTGCCATAACGGCCGGCTGAACGATAATTGAAAAGTACAATTTCCAAAAATGGGTGTCTTTTTCTAACAACACAAAAGTTTCTTCAACAAAATAGATAAACTCCTCTTGGGTTAAAACACCATCTTTATTAATGTCAAAAGCGGTAATAAATTCATCAACCCCTTCAAATATTATTTTTTTGAGAAGATCGTCTTTACTTTCAAAATAGCTGTATAACAAACCTTTGGAGACTCCTGCCTTTTTAGCTATTGAGCTTACCGATGTTCCAAGAAATGATTTTTCGGCAAAAACCTCAAGTGCTGCTTGAAGAATAATTGCACGCTTCTTCTTTTTTATTTCATCATATTGTTTTTTTGTTCGTGGCATAAATCGGTTTTTTGAATGAACGGTTAGTCAAAACTAAAATAAAAAAACAAATAATCCAAAAAAAAAATAAATAGTGCTGATTTAATAAAGAAAATTCTTAAAGTTAACCGTCCCTTAGGCAAAGCCCCAAAGAATTTTTTTGATTAAATTATATGGCAAAAAAGCATTAGCATTTATCTTTAAAAAAAGCTATATTTGGTTAATAATCAACCAAAGTTATTCTTTTATGCTTCAATCTTCTAATAATATTAAACCATTATATAAAGAACTTAAAGATGAAATCAAACTTCTGAAAAAGCAGGTTAAAAAAACTCCATTTTGTTAAACTCCAAGGGGGGAAAATTTGGATAGAATCAAAGCAAAAGGAAGACTCAACTTTTTATTTTTTCGCTTACTGACAAAACGAAAATCAAAATTCAATAATTGAGAAAAATTAACAAATATTAAAACTATCTTTGTATTTTAACTGTTATATATAAGTATGTTTAAAAATAAAATATTGACTACCACTTAAATTTGGGAAAAAAATTATATTTTTGTTATAAGTAAAAGAAAAAAATATGTTTAACAAATACGATTTTTCAGGGAAAAAAATTTTGATTGCCGAAGATGAAAGGACTAACTATTTGTTTTTAGAGGCTTTGTTAAAAAGAACTAATGCGATTTTAATTTGGGCCGAAACAGGTAAAACTGCATTAGAGGCTGTACAAAAAGACAACAATATTGATATTATTTTAATGGATATTAAAATGCCTGAAATGAATGGTTATAAGGCAACTAGCGCAATAAAAGAGATTAATCCGAACATTCCTATTATTGCACAAACTGCGTATGCTTTGGCCGGCGAAAAAGAGAAAATTTTAAGTGCCGGATGCGATGACTATTTATCAAAACCAATAATGGGTAAAATTTTACTTGAAAAAATTGATAAGTTTTTAAATAAAGAAGACAATTAACTAATAACTATTAAAAAAGCCCTCAAATAATATTTGGGGGCTTTTTTAATAAATATATTATACTTTTCTATCTCGTTTTCTCTCAAACTCTTTTAGTTTAATTTTTCGTAATCGCATTGAATTTGGCGTTACTTCAACATATTCGTCTTTTTGAATATACTCTAATGCCTCTTCGAGTGAAAATTTAATAGGAGGAGCTATTGACACTTTATCATCGGTACCCGATGAGCGCACATTAGACTGTTTTTTTGTTTTTGTTACATTTAAGACTAAATCATTAGCACGTGAACTTTCACCAACAACCATACCTTCATAAACTTCCTCTTGTGCTCCAATAAAAAACTTCCCTCTATCGACTAATTTTCCGAGAGCATAAGCAAAAGATGTACCTGTTTCCATTGCAATTAGCGAACCATTTATTCTGTTTTCAATAGCTCCTTTATATGGTTCAAAATCTAAAAACCTATGACTCATAACAGCCTCACCTGCAGTAGCTGTAAGAATACTACTTGACATTCCGATTATACCTCGCGAAGGTATTTTAAACTCTAAATGGATTCTCTCACCTTTACGTTCCATATTAAGCATTTCTCCCTTGCGTTGTGTAACCATTTCAATTGCTTTACCTGAATACTCTTCTGGCAAATCAATAGTTAATTGCTCAACCGGTTCGCATTTTTCGCCACCTATATTTTTAATAATAACTTGAGGTTGTCCAACCTGAAGTTCATACCCTTCGCGTCGCATTGTTTCTATTAATACAGAAAGGTGTAAAATTCCTCGCCCAAAAACAGTAAAAGAGTCAGCAGAATCTGTTGCCTCAACCCTTAATGCCAAGTTTTTTTCAAGCTCTTTGTCAAGCCTCTCTTTTATATGTCGCGAGGTAACATATTTACCATCGCGCCCAAAAAACGGCGAATTATTAATAGTAAACAACATACTCATTGTTGGCTCATCAATTGAGATTGGGTCTAATGCTTCAGGATTTTCCAATTCGGCCACGGTATCACCAATTTCAAAACCTTCGATACCAACTAATGCACAAATATCACCGGCTTCAACAATATCGGCTTTAGCCTTTGCCATTCCCTCAAAAACAAAAAGTTCTTTAATTTTTGAACGTTTTACAGAACCGTCGCGCTTGCACAAACTTATTTGCTGCCCCGATTTAATTTTACCTCTATTTACCCTGCCAACCGCAATACGCCCAACATACGATGAGTAATCGAGCGATGTTATTAACATTTGCAATGAGCCCTTTTCTACTTTTGGCTCGGGAATATGTTCAATTATGGAGTCTAACAAAGGTATAATATCCTTTTCGGGCTTTGTAAAATCCTGCGACATCCAACCATTTTTTGCTGAACCATATATTGTAGGAAAATCTAATTGATTTTCAGAAGCATCAAGGCTAAACATCAATTCAAAAACCTCCTCCTGAACTTCTTCAGGACGACAATTTGGCTTATCAACTTTGTTAATTACAACAATTGGTTTTAAACCCAGCTCGATAGCTTTTTGTAATACAAACCGTGTTTGAGGCATTGGTCCTTCAAAAGCATCAACCAAAAGCAAAACACCATCGGCCATATTTAATACACGTTCAACCTCGCCACCAAAATCGGAGTGCCCGGGGGTATCAATTATATTAATTTTTACACCGTTATATTTTACTGAAACATTTTTAGACAAAATAGTAATACCCCTCTCCCGCTCTAATTCATTACTATCAAGTATTAACTCACCGGGGTTTTCGTGTTCTTTAAACAACTTTGTTTGCATTAATATTTTATCAACCAAAGTTGTTTTACCGTGGTCAACGTGAGCAATTATTGCAATGTTGCGAATATTCTTTATCTCCATAAACTTGTTATATTAAAAAAGCGCACAAAAGTAGTGTTTTTTAACTTATTTATACTCAATTAATTATTTTAATTTAATTTATTATTAATATATGTATTATACAATTGTAAATAGAGTATATCAATAAAGTTCTATTTTGATATTAAACTCACGTTTTAAACAGAAATCTCTACAATACTGTCGAGACTATTATATTTTTAAATATTTCATTAAGCATTAACTCATTTTGTGGTTTTTAACAAACTCTACATTAAGTAATACTTTAATACTATACTCGTTTTTTGATACATTAAACAGGATTTACTGAGAAACACACAATAAGTTCAAGTTGAATAATATGTAACGTTTTTACAAATGCACCCTTTTTGAGCAATAAAGCCTGTATTTTTTATTTTTTAATACAACTGTTGTAATAAAAACCCTGTTTATTACCCCTCTATCAATTAGCAATTGCTGGTTGATATCTCCCTTAAAAATTGGAGGATAGAAAACCCCGAGATAAAACTTCGGGGTTTTCTATTAATTAAAATTGTTCCACGTGGAACATGATAATACTATTATTTAAAGTTAAGCTTTAATGTTCCACGTGGAACACTATCTACCAAAACTAACAAGTAAAACATTAATGTCTGATGGGCTTATTCCGGGTATTCGTGTGGCTTGACCTATAGTTTTTGGTTTTATTTTAATGAGTTTTTGTCGAGCCTCAGTAGATATAGATAGGTATTTAGAATAATCAATTGTGCCCGGTATGTTTAATTTTTCGAGTTTATTTATTTTATCAGCAATCTGTTTTTCTCTAATTAAATAGCCTTTATACTTCATAGATATTTCTGCTCCTTCTAAAATTGCATTTCTTTGTTGTTTAATCTGATTACAAAAAATATTAAGTTTCTCGAAATTTTGTATTAAACCAAAAATTGTAACATTTGGTCTGCTAATTAGTTTTATTAGTTTAATACTTTGTTTTAATTTTGCTGAATTAATACTTTCAAGATAATTATTTATATCATCGGGCCTTATACTAACTGTTTCGAAAAAATTAATAATATTATCAATTAAGTTTTTCTTCTCAAGCATTCTCTCGTACCGTTTTTTTGTAGCTAAGCCTAAATGAAATGCTTTCATAGTTAACCGTAAATCGGCATTATCTTGACGTAATAAAATTCTATATTCTGCCCTACTTGTAAACATTCTATAAGGTTCGTCAACACCTTTAATAACTAAATCATCAATTAAAACACCTATATAAGCTTCGTTGCGAGATAAAATAAAATCATTTTTTTTATTAATTATATTATGTGCATTAATTCCTGCAACTAAACCTTGAGCAGCTGCCTCTTCATAACCTGTAGTTCCATTTATTTGTCCTGCAAAATATAATCCTTTTATTTTTTTTGTCTCTAATGTGTGGGTTAATTGTGTTGGATCAAAATAATCATATTCAATTGCATAACCAGGCCTAAATATTTTTGCTTGTTCTAAACCCGGTATAAGTTGCAACCCTTTTAGTTGAACCTCCCACGGTAATGATGATGAAAAACCATTAATATAGTACTCTTCGGTATCAAATCCCTCTGGTTCCAAAAAAAGTTGATGACTATTTTTATCGGCAAATGTTACAACTTTATCTTCAATACTTGGACAATAGCGCGGCCCAACTCCATTAATTACACCATTAAATAATGGCGATTCGTTAAATGAATCTTTTAATGAATTGTGTACATCAATATTTGTATGTGCAATATAACATGACCTCTGCTTTTTTAATTTATTATCGGTATTGTTATATGAAAAACATGCGGGATTTTCATCGCCTTTTTGTTCAACAAGTTTTTCAAAATTAATGCTTCTACCATCAATTCTTGCAGGTGTTCCGGTTTTCATTCTTCCGGTTGTAAAACCAGCACTTTTTAATTGTTCTGTAATTCCAATACTTGCAGCCTCTGCCATTCGGCCACCTTTTAATTGGGTAGAACCAATGTGCATTAAACCATTTAAAAAAGTACCGTTTGTAAGAATAACAGTTTTTGATTTAAACTCAAAGCCCATTTGTGTTTTAACACCTAATATTTTGTTGTTTTCAATTATTAGTGATATTACATTATCTTGAAAAAAATCAAGCATTTTTACTTTTTCTAACTGTTTTCTCCATTCGTTTGAAAAAAGCATTCTGTCACATTGTGCACGAGGACTCCACATTGCCGGTCCTTTTGACCTGTTTAACATTCTAAATTGAATAGTTGAATTATCGGTTACTATTCCTGAATACCCACCAAGAGCATCAATTTCTCTAACAATTTGCCCTTTTGCTATTCCTCCAATTGCAGGATTACATGACATTTGAGCCATTTTTGTCATGTCCATTGTAATTAACAAGGTTTTAGAACCTAAATTACCGGCAGCTCCAGCAGCTTCACAACCGGCATGTCCTGCTCCTACAACAATAACATCATATTCATTCAACATTTTTATACAATTTTAAATACTCATCCTCTTTCGATGTCATCAATAATTTATCTTCTTTATCTTTGTCTTTAAAACCCAACAAATGTAATACTCCATGAATTATAACACGCAACAATTCATAATTAAAAGCAACAGAGTATTTTTCTGAATTTTCTTTTATTCTATCTATACTAATAAAAATATCACCCGCAACAATTTTGTTTTCAGTATAATCAAATGTTATAACATCAGTAAAAAAATTATGCTTTAAATATTTTTTGTTTATTTCTAACAAATAGGTGTCAGTACAAAAAATAAATGATAAATCTCCTAAGTTGTGATTTTCGTTGATAACAACATTTTCAATCCATTCACAAATTGCATCCTCATTTATTAACAAGGCATCAGTATATTCGTTATTAAATAATATCACTAAATTTTAAATTTTAAATTAACGGTTGAACCTCCTTTATCAAAGGCTACCTCATCGGCAAGATGTTTCATTAAAAAAACCCCTCTCCCATCGGGCTTTTCAACATTATCGGGTTTGGTTGGATCAGGAATATCGTCAAAATTAAAACCTTTCCCTTCATCACTTATGCGGATACTTAAATGTGGATTATTATAAGAAAAAATAATATTTACTTTTTTGTCCTCATCTAATTTGTTGCCATGAACAATTGCATTTGTTACCGACTCAATTACAGCAATTAATACATTGCCATATAAATCAGCAACTAAAGACAACTCTATTGAAACTTCATCAATTACGTTTTCAACAATTGAGAGGCTTTCTATTTTTGAAGGAATATTTATCTCTTTTCTCATCGGTTACTAATTTAAATTTTTTATATATTCCTGAAATTTGGTTTTATAAAAATAATTTAGTTTAATCGTATTGGTATTTAAAATATCATTAAAATTAATATTCTTTTGTTCAACATCAAAAAGTTCTTTAGGATTGCTAATAATATAATTTATTGCTTCCGATGATTTTCTTTGCTTATCAATCTCTCTCTCCATATCGGCTTTTTCAGCTTGTAGCAATCTTGTAACAATTTTTTGTTGCCTGTTAACTGTTTGCTGCGATAATTGGTTTCTAATTAAATCTCGTTTATTTTGTTCTAACATTTTGCTTATTTCATTTAACTGCTTTGTAAACTCCTTTCCTACCCCGCTACTATTTTGTAAATCATTTATCATTTTTTGGAAAATTTCTTGTTCAGCAAGCATTTTTCCTATTTGTTCAGAACCTTTTCCACCTTTTTTCCCTTTGCCCTCTTTCATTTGTTTAATCATGCTCTCTAATTGGCTCTTCATACTCTGTTGACTTTTACGCATATCAGACAAAGAAGGTTTACCCTGCTTAGGCTTTTTTTTCTTGGCTTTACAACTACCGCTTCCACTTCCACTTCCTTGACTCTCCATATTTTTTAATGATTCTGATAGTAACAATATTAAATCGTTTGAATATTCAAGGGCTATTCGTTGTTCATTATTAATTTTTGATAATTTTTTATTTGCAAAATAATTATCAATATCAATTAAACTCGATTGAATACTTTTTACTTTATTATTTATATGGTTTCCGAGATGTGGAGTTCGTTTACTTAATTCGTATAATGAATCTTTAATAATTTTAAAATTGCTATTCAAATTACTTTGTTCTTTTGTTTTATCTAAAAATTGTGAACTATTACTCGATATTTGCTTAATATCGGCATTTATACCTTCAATATTGAAACTAAAGTAAATTAAGTTTTCGAGTATCTGTCTTAAAGTTTCTGCATTCTCGCCATTCTCCTTGCTTCTGTTATTGTTAAGCATTGCGTTAATTTTGTCTGCTAACTCCTCTGCATCTTTACTATTTTTTTCAAATTTAGATTTTTTCTCTTTTTTACTTTGTGAATTTGTACTTTCAGAATTTTTTAAATTTTCTTTTAATTCATTAAAGTCTTTATCAAGATTATCTAATGATAATGGATTATCTAATTCACTATTATCTTTTTCAACTTGGTTAAATTGTTTTTGTAAACCATCTAATTTTTCAATATCACTTTTTAAAACAGAATCTTTTTTTGAATCACTTATTACATCTTTGCTTAATTCTTTTTGTTCATCACTCAATTTATTAAGCTGGTCTGAAATATTTTCTAAATTTCGTTCAATTTCATACTGTTTTAATAGTTGTAAATTTTTATCTAATTGCTCAGACAAATCATCAAAATTAAATTCAAGTTTATCAATTTTATTTTTTAAATCTTTATTATCAAGTTCGTTACTGAGTTTTTCAAATTCTTTCATCAACTCTTTTAACTCATCGTCCATTACACTCTCTAACAATTTTTGAATCTCGTCTTGTTTTTTTAACAATTCGTCGTTTTGTTCATTAAAGCTATTAAACTCATTGTTTTTATTTTGGTTACGCTGTGCAAACTCATTAATAATATCTTCTAATGTTTTCTGTTTATTTGAAAGGTCATCAAATAGTTGCTTACGCTCAAATGCACTTAGGTTTTCAGATAATAATGATTTTTCGATATTTTTAATATCTTTTTTAAACTCATTTGCAAGCAAAATTGATTTCTCCATTTTTTCAATAATCTCTTTCTTTTGATTATCATTAAATTCGCTTAGTTCAAAATAGTCTGGAGATTTAAAATAGAAAATTTTGCTTTTCGTGCTTTTTGCTCCATTTATTTCATCGTTATCAAAAACTTCAAAATAGTATGATATTTCATCTTTTACATTTTCGTTAAATTCATAACTGAAATAAAACTCTTGAGTTGACAAGTTTTTATTAAAATTAATGTTAACCGGTTTGCCATCAATGTTAAACATTAGTTTACTAATTCCATAGTCGTCAGATATAACACCTTTAAAGTAATAGAGCTTTTTATTATTATTATCAATTATGGTATTAATTTCAATTTCGGGATACAAATCGGGAATTAAGGTTAAAAATGATTTTGATATTAATATGTTTTTTAAAAATTCATTTTTACCAATAACCTTATAATAAATTGATTTATTTAATTGAAACTCAAAATTGTAACCCTCTTTTGTTTTTACAAAATTATTAAACTTATTCTCTTTTATTAACCATAAACTATCAACATAATCGCAATTAAGCTTAAATTGAATTTTTGTACCTAACGGTAATTTCAAATTAGAGGTATTTAAAAAAACCTCATTCTCCTTTAAGGTATATTCAGGATAAAATGCCAATATTTTATAATCAATTAAAAAAGGGCGGTTTATAATATTAATTTTATATAATTTAGACTTAAACAAGTCATTGCCAATTCTAAAATCAAAACTGTTATTAATGTTTTTTATTATTGAATAGTAATTATATTCGTCTGTTTTGTATAGCAAAAATTCAGAATTGCCAAAGTAAATAGATAAGTTATCAGGTACCTTATCTCCTTTAATTAATACATTGATTTTTAAATCATTACCCTTTTCAACTGTGAGTTTGTTTTCATCAATAAAAATAGTAAAACCAATATTTTTAGTGTATTCATTATTAAAATGGATAACCCTATTTGAGCCTTGTATAATTATGTCGGGTTTAAAAAACAGTAAGATAATATAAACAGCAATAACAGAAAAAACATACTTTAAAAGCGGCTTAATGTTACTACGGTCGATAATATTTGTAAACTCGAATTTATTTGTAAACTCAATTTTTTGATTCAAAGCAGCACACAATAGAACCTTATCAATTTTATTATCATCTAATTTTTCTAATTCAATAATATTATTTACATAATCCTTAATTTCGGGTAATCTATCTTGAATTATTTGTGCTGTTTTTTTATCGGTAATTCGCTTAAAAACGCCTAATAATCGAAGTAAAGGAGTGGTTATGTAATAATAAAAAATAAAAAGGGTACTAATTATGCTAATAACAAAAAGCAAAAGCCGCCCGGTATTATTAAACCATGCTAAATATTCTAATGAGCTAACTGTGAGTATAATAGCAGAAACCAATATAAAAAAAAGGATAAATCCTTTTACTAATAAGTTTTTATAATACTTATCAATAAAATTATTTATTTTATTTTTAAAAAGTTGAAAATTATTTTCCATTTTGTCCTTTTGCAAGCCAGTAAGCAGGGTTTAATTTTTGATCTTCTTTCCAAATTTGAAACTGAAGCACGGTTTTATGATCTTTCTCTTTTTCGGTATAAACAACGCCAATAGTTTGTTTTGTTTTAACCTTATCGCCTTGAGCTACTGTTACATTTTTTAAATTTGAATATACCGACAAATAATTACCATGACGAATAATAATAGTTTTATGAGCTCCCGGAATTGCAAATATTCCACTTACGGTACCATCAAATATAGCACGGACAATTGCTCCTTCGGTTGTTGAAATATCAACACCTCCATTGTTTATTTTAATGCCTTTTAAAAAGGGGTGAGGCTGTTCGCCAAAATCTCCGGTTATAACACCACGCTCGGTTGGCCAAGGTAATTTACTACGGTTTTTAACAAAAATATCGGCAATAAGAGCCTCTTCAGGGGTTAATTGAAAAAATGATTTTGTATTATTTTTATGCTTTGCAGCCGCAAGCCTAGCCTCTTTTTCAATAATACGTGTAATCTCTTTTTGCAATCTGTTTGCTATATCATTTTGCTTTTTCAGCTTTAATTTTAAATCTCTCTCTTTGGCAGCCAATAATCTAAATTCCCTGTTTTTTTCAATTTTTTCAACGCTTAATTTTTGAGTTTCTAATTTTTCCTCATTTAATAAACTGCTTTTTTCACTTTTTAAAAGCTCTAATTCAATAACTTTATCGCTTATCTCCTTTTTTGTTTCTTCAATTTTATTTGCCTGATTCATTCTAAAATTTGAATATTGCTGCAAATATTTTATCCTTTTAAAAGCGGTATTAAAATTATCAGATGCAAGTAAAAACATTATTTTATCGTACTTATTTCTATGCAGATATGAATAATAAATTAATTTAGCATACTCATTTTTAAGAGTTTTTAAATCCTTCTCTAAAGTTATAATTATCTCATTAAAAGTATTAATGTTATTATTCAAATAGTCAATTTCGTCATTAATTGATTTAATTAAGTTTTTACGCGTTTTAATTTTACTATTAATTAATAATACTTTGTTAAGCGAATATTTTTTGTTTTTTGCTGTTATATTAATAAGCTTATTTGTAAACTCAATCTCTTTTAAACTATTACGTCGTTTTTTTTCCAATTCATATTTAGTTTGCCCAAAACTGCAAATAATGAATAACGTAAAAACAAATATTAAAACAACACTTTTCATTAACTTACTTTATAACTTTTTGGCTTTCTAAAATTTTTTAATGGTGCTTTTAATTTACTAATTGACTGATAGTTGATATCAAAATCGTACATATTTCCATTCAGTAAAAAAAATCCCATAATGTTATTTGGTAAACTATATTTTTTACTAAAATTATTATAATTTACACTTATTTTATTTTTTTTATTAATTGAAATTATATTACTCTGCACATATCCAAAATTATTAAAAAAAATATTTCCTGAAATATTTGAATTAGCATACTTATAATTATTGGTATCAATTTTATTATAAACAAAACCATCAAAACACCTACCGCTTATAATATTCAATAAGTTAATATTAGTATCAATTTTTAAAAGATTTGCCGTATTTCCACGAAAATATTTTTTGTTAATCCTATCAATAAAAGTTACAGAATCGCCATTAAAATCAATCCTAATAATTTCAATTCCAAGAGCGGTAGAGTTTACAAAAATTTGATATCTATCATTCGATTCTATTTTAATAGAACCTCCAATATTATAGGTTTTGTTATGAAACTTAATAACCCCGTTTAATTTAATATTTACAGGTAAGTTTATGTTTAATTTTGTACTGTAATTAATTAATTCGTTAGTACTTTTAAAATGCTTAGTACCAGCTACATAATATGTTTTACATCCAAAAAATGATATAATAATCAAACCGAAAAAAAGCTTATTCATAATAGGCTTTATTCGATATTTTTTTATCAAGTAATCCACTTCCTTCTCCCTTTAATTTAGCCAATTTCCATTGAACAACAGCTTCATCAATTTTATTGTTATTATACAAAATATCGCCATAATGCTCTAAAACTACGTCACTTGCATCGTCATCGTTTTCAATGGTTTTTGTTATATAAATCAGAGCTTCGTCATATTTTTTTAACCTAAACAAAATCCAAGCATAAGTATCTAAATAGGTAGCATTGTTAGGCTCTTTTGTAATTGTAATTTTCGACATTTTTTCAGCCTTTTCTAACTCCATATCTTTTTCAGAAAGATAATATGCATAGTTATTTAAAATTGCAACGTTATCAGGATTAAGCTTTATTATTTTATCAAAATACTTAAAGCTTTTTTCATAATCGTTGGTTTTGTGATAGCTTTCGGCTAAAAATGTCATAAAATCGTTATATAAAGGATCGTCTTTTGTAATAAGTTTAAAACCAAACGATAAGCTTTTAACCGAAACATCATATTTTTCTAACTGAAATGCACTAAAGCCATTAAAAAAATAGAGAAAACTCTGGTTAGGAAAATATTTTAACGCTTCCGCCGAATGGTCGAACATACCGCTCCAATCACTAAATTCGTTATCGAGCATTATAAGTTGCTCCCAAAGCGCATATTTATCTTTTTTTGTTTCAACAACCTCATTTAAAACATCTTTAGCTTCTTTTAATTTATTATATTGAAGCAAAAAATTTGCATAAATAGTTTTAATATCAGTATCGGCAGGATATTTGTTTTTCAATATTTTTGTTAACTCAAATGTTGCATCTTGAACTTTTTTATCATTTCCAAAATTTTGAATAATAGATAAAAGCAAATTAAATTTTATATCGCTCGGTACGTCATCAGAATCAAAAGCCGTTTCCAATTCTTTAAATGACATATTTAAATCACCCTTTTTTCTGTAACATTCGGCAAGACCAATATGCGAAAAACCATCGTTAGGATAATCTTTTAAAATATTATTATAAATAGTAATAGCCTCATCAATTGAGTTGATTTTTATATAATAATCTGCTATAAGCCTTTTGTATTCAACATTTGTCGAATTTGCTTTTGATAGCACAACCAACTCATTTAAAGCCTCTTTCCTTTTGTTAACTGCCAAATACAGTTTATGTTTTTGCAACGATACAATCTCTGAAATACCAAAAATATCTTCAATATTTTTATAAATTTTTAAGGCTCCATTAATATCATTGTCTTTTAAATAAATATCGGCCAAATTAAAATAAAAATCAATCTCTTTAGGCTCCATTTCAATCAACTTGTTGTACGCAATTTTTGCCTTATCAATTTTATTATTTTGCGAATATATACTCGCAGCCATATATAAGTACCAAATGTTTTTGTTATTATATAAAACAGCCTTTTCGGCATGCTCTTCGG
Source organism: uncultured Bacteroidales bacterium (assembly GCA_964419235.1). Taxonomy (GTDB): domain Bacteria; phylum Bacteroidota; class Bacteroidia; order Bacteroidales; family SZUA-534; genus GH45. The sequence goes on along the minus strand of CAYQPP010000010.1, from coordinate 6,921 downwards.
CTAAATTAAACTCCTTTGCATACATGTAAATTGATGCCAATTTATAGTGTGTTGCCGAGCTGTGCGGATCAATTTTTAAACAACCGTTAAACAGGCTTGTTGCCAAATCATATTTGCCGGCCATAAAATATTTATTGGCTTCAAAAAATTGATATTTGAATTCAAATTTTTTATCAGCAGATAGAGTATCAGAAGTTACATAATTACTTGATTTATTGGTGTTTTTAATAGTTTTACAACTACTAACCAAAATACTAATAATTACAACTGCCGATACTATTTTTACTATTTTATTTATTATCATTATTTTAATTTTCAATTATATAAAAAGCTTTAATTGAACAAAGCTAAATCACAAATACCTATTTACCGGTATGTCCAAAACCGCCTGCGCCTCTTTTTGTTTCGTTTAATTTATCGGTTTCAATAAAATTTGCCTGTTCGTGTTTTGATATAATCATTTGGCAAACCCGCTCACCCGATTTTATAACAAACTCATTATTGCTTAAATTAACCAATATAATTTTTATTTCGCCTCTATAATCGGCATCAATTGTTCCGGGTGTATTTAAAACTGTAATACCATGTTTAATAGCTAAACCACTTCGAGGCCTAATTTGAGCTTCGAAACCAACAGGCAATTCAATAAATAAACCTGTAGGTATTAAAACCCTCTCAAGCGGTTTTAATACTATATCGTTATCTAAAAAAGCTCTCAAATCCATACCTGCCGAGGCTTCTGTTTCATAATTCGGTAAAGGATTATTTGAGCTGTTTACAATTTTAATATCCATAATATTCTATTTTTTTATACCAATAAAATTTTTCAAACTTAATAAACTAATCGCTTCAACCTTAATAATAACTATTAAAAATGTCATCATTAAAAATGTTGATTTTAATATATTGATTATAAACGTATTATCTTTAAAATAATTATTCACAAAAAACAGAAATAATGCAAAAATTGTGTATCCGAAAATACGTGTAAGCTGATAATTAATTTTATAATGTTTTTTGCCTACAAAATATGATATAACAACCATACTAAAATAACACGATAACGTAGCAATAGCTGAACCAAGGTAACCAATAATTGGTATTAAAATAAAGTTTAACAAAACTGTTATAATAACACCAATAACCGATATTATTGCACCAAGGTGTGTTAAATTATTTATTTTATACCAAACCGACAGGTTATAATAAATACCAAGCAACATATTTGCCAACAAAACAATAGGAACAATAAATAACCCTACTCTATAATTACTTCCAATAAGTAGTTTAAAAATATCAATATATAACGTAACCATTAAAAATATCAATAAACAAAAAATTATAAACCAAGTCATTACTTTGCTATAAATCTCTTTTGCATCGATACTTGAAGCATGTTTAAAAAAGAACGGTTCGGCTGCGTATTTAAACATTTGAATAAATATTGTCATTAAAACAGCCAATTTATAATTTGCCCCATATATACCAACTTGCTTTAAAGGAATTAAATCTGATGATGTTAAATATTTTAAGAAAATTTTGTCTGCTACTTCATTTACCATTCCGGCAAATCCAACAATAACAAGTGGCATGGCATATTTAAACATTTTTACCAATAGCTCTTTATTAAAGTTTATCTTAAATTTTAGCATTATTGGCAACAACACAACAAAATTAAAGAATGAAGCAATTAAATTACTAATAAAAGCATAACCAACCCCAATTTTTTCGTTATATAAACCACTTAAAAAAGTATTATCAGAATCTTTACAAATAACAAAAAAGAAAATATTTAAACTAATATTAATCAATACGTTGCTGGTGCGAATAATGGCAAAAAACTTGGCTCTATTTTCATGTCGCAGTTTAGCAAGAGGTATGGCTGTAATAACATCAAAAAATATAATAAATGCCAAATAAACAATTAACAAACTATAATTACTATACCCAATTATGTTGGCAATATTATCTTTAAAAATAAGTACAAAAACAATAAAAAAACTTGCCGATAAAAATAAAATACCAAACGTATTGTTAAATAGTGTTTTACTGTTGGTATTTAAAGAACCAAACTTAAAAAAAGTAGTCTCCATACCCAAAGTCAATAAAACCATAAAAAAGGCTACATACGAATACAATTCGGTAATAACACCAAATTGGCTCTCAATTAAAGTATAAGTATAAAGTGGTGTTAAAAGAAAATTAAGAACACGTGGTATTATAGTTCCTAACCCATATATTATAGTTTGTCCGGCTAACTCTTTATAAACTTTCACGAATTTTTAATAAGTATTAATTTTCTGTTTATTGATTTCAATATACATTATAAATATAGTTATTCGGTTTCAACCGACACACCATCAATTCTAATTAATTTATCGTTATCAAAAGTAAGAATTTTAATAAGTGTACCATAATAATCATAATATTCCCAGTTTTTTGTTTTTCGTCCAAAAATATAGTATTGAACCTCTTTTAATTTGCCATTTTTATAGTAGTAAAGATGCTTGCCATCGGCATTTCCTTGCGAAAATTTCCCTTCAAAATATATCTTTCCATTTTTATAAAAATAGTTCCATAAACCATCTTTAAAATTATTTTTATAATTACCCTCTTCAGTATGAAAATAGAAATCATAAAACCATTTTCCCTCTTTTAAACCTTCAATATAATTTCCTTTTGCTATAATAGTACCATATTCATCATATTCAACCGATTCACCATCTTCTAAACCAAAATTATAATACTCTTCACGTTTTAAAACACCATCTTCAAAATACCATTTCCACAAACCGTGCGGAGCACCTCGTTTAAAATTGCCTTTTTGCTCAATACTACCTAATTTATAATAATATAACCACTGTCCAACCCTTCTGTTATTATTATATCGTCCTTTCGATTTAATTTTACCCGATGCATAAAAATAACTCCAATCGCCTAACTTATCACCCTCTTGATTAACAATACCCTCGGCAATTAAATTACCATTACTATCGTACATTCTACTACTGTTTACCCTTCCTAACGAATCGTAAGTACGATGAACGCCAACCGGTTTTCCTTTAATAAAACCTCCGCTGCTTTTTTTAATTAAATTTCCTTCATCATCTTTTAAATCATAAAATTTTTCAACAATATCAATATCGTTTTCAATGGTAACCGATGTATCTCTTAAAATTCCATCTTCATACCTAAATACATTAATCAATTCGCCCGATAAATCATATTTTTTAACTAAACCATGCAGTTTTCCAAACTTATAATTCTGCTCACGTTTAATTTTTCCATTAGGATAAAACTCTTTCCAAACACCTATTTTTAATGAATCTTGATATTGATTTATAATCTCTCTGTCAACCTCTTTTCCATATCTATATTCAATAATAGCAATTATAATTCCATTTTTATCGTATTCGCGCGCAGTACCGTGTTTTTTTCCGTTACTATAATTTATTGCATATTTTATAATATGATTTTTGTAATAATATAGCGAAACACCATTTTTTTTATTATTTAAATAGAGCTCTTCGCTTGCTATATAACCAACAATTGAATCGTTTTTATTTTTAAAATATTCAAATTTATAGTAGTACCCGTTTTTTTTACCGTTCAGATAATTAATCTTCTCTTTTATATTTCCTTTTTCGTTATAAAAAACCCAAACGCTATCGAGCAACGCATTATTTCTAACCCCAATCGATTTTAAAACACCTGTAACATAATAAGCTTTCCAAATACCATCGGGTTTACCGTTAACCATAAAACCCTCGCTGCTAACCTGTCCGTTAGGATAATAAAATTTATTATAACCATTATCAGATTCTTGATTAAAATTCTGACAAAATGGTAATAACCAAATATTTACAAATAAAAAAGTAATTAAAAAATGCTTCATTTGCTAATATTAATAAAATTTACAACCCTAATTTTTTCGATATCTCAAGCATTTTTTCAACAGGAGCCAAAGCTTTAATACGCATCTCATTAGAAACGTTTATTTCAGGAGCTTCGTACTTAAGCGAATTATATATTTTTTCTAAAGTAATTAATTTCATAAACGAACAATCATTACAAGCACAAGTAGAGTCGTCGGGTGGGGCAGGAATAAAAGTTTTATTTGGGTTTGCCTTTTGCATTTGATGTAAAATACCTGTTTCGGTTGCAATAATAAAGCTTTTGCTGCTATCGGTTTTTGTAAAGTTTAATAACGATGATGTACTTCCTATATGGTCGGCAAGTATTAAAACATCGCTTTCGCATTCGGGATGCGCAATTATTTTAGCGCTCGGATTTTCCTTTTTTAACTGTACAATACGTTCAACCGAAAACCTTTTGTGCACATGACATGCCCCCTGCCAAATTACCATATTGCGACCGGTTAATTTATTAATATAATCGCCAAGATTTTTATCGGGTGCAAAAATTATTTTTTTATCTTTTGAAACACTGTTTACAATTTGTACTGCATTACTCGATGTACAAATAATATCGCTTAAAGCTTTAATTTCATTAGTTGTATTAATATATGAAATTACAATATGATCAGGATATTTATTCCTGAATTTTGCAAAATCATCAGCCGGACAACTATCGGCAAGCGAACAACCTGCCTCTAAATCGGGCAATAACACCTTTTTGTCGGGACATAATAATTTTGCTGTTTCGGCCATAAAATGAACACCGGCATAAACTATAATATCGGCATCGGTAGCAGCTGCTTTTTGCGATAATGCTAAACTATCGCCTATAAAATCGGCAATATCTTGAATTTCATTATTTTGATAAAAGTGACCAAGTATAATAGCATTTTTTTCTTTTTTCAATCTCTCAATCTCCTCAACCAAATTCAACGATTCATCAATAGGTTTATTTACAAAACCATCTTTAATTAAGTTTTTCATGTATTAATATTTTATCTATTAATT
>CAYQPP010000010.1:0-1896 GCA_964419235.1 uncultured Bacteroidales bacterium | reverse complement strand
TTTATCTATTAATTAAATAATTACACAAAGATATTTTCAATAGCCACAACAAAAAATTTTAATTTCAAATTTTTTATTTTTACACTATATATTAAATATATTATTTTTTAAAAATTTAACTTAAGTATGATGATGATAATAGGCTGTTAGTTTTGTTATTAAAAAATACCATAATTAGTTGTTTTTGTATTAATTAAATATTTTGCGACATTAACCAACACTATTCAATAATTAAATACCACTTATTATAAACTAATTACAAATGAAATTAACAAATTGTTGATAAAGTAAATGTTAATAAAAAAATATATAAAAAACAGTTTTTTGTAATGATAAAATGTTCATTATTTACTCAAATATTTAGGTTAAATAAATTTGTTGTTTTGCCAAAAAGAGTATCAGGTTTATTTATGAGAGAAAGCAAATTTTTATATAAAAATTGATTCAAAAAGTAATTAACAATTTTACGAGTTCATTAACAAAACAGAGTTTTAAACAAAGGCTGATTATCAATTACTTTAAAAAAATCATTGTTTTAATACTTTATCAATCAACAAATTAACATTGTTAAAAAATAAAAATCGACAAAGTATTGACTTTTGTTTTTTTATATAAAGAGGTTTAATTATCAGTTGGTTTACACCAAATTATTAAACTAAAATATAGGGTTATTCATTTAAGCCGTATCTTAATTTACAAACATTAAATACTTAATATAAATTTACAATATTAAGCTGCATTTTTTAGTTTTTATGACTTTTCGTAGTAGTCTTATCGTTTATTTAGTGCTTATACGAAAACTGTAAATTTTTACGAAATGGAATATTGCCAAAAGAAACATTTATAATTTTGTAGAGTTTTTGTGTAAGTACTATTTAGCAGAAAAAAATCTGTAAGTATGATATTATTATATAAATTTGAGTTTTTATATAACTTATTTTATAAAAACTAAAATATGAAATTAGCAATAGCGTGCGATCATGCAGGTTTTGAATTAAAAAAGGTGTTAATAAAACACCTTGAGAGTAAAGGGCATACAGTAGTTAATTTTGGAACCGACTCGGCCGAGAGCATGGATTATCCCGACACGGCACATCCAATGGCTGCAGCAGTTGAAAAAAAAGAATTTGATTTAGGCATTTCGCTTTGCGGTAGCGGAAACGGTATAAATATGACAGCAAACAAACACCAAGGAATTCGTGCTGCACTGTGTTGGGATGTTGAAATATCAAAATTGGCGCGTCAACATAACGATGCAAATATTTGTTCATTACCGGCAAGGTTTATTTCGGCAAGTTTGGCAAAACAAATTGTTGATGCATTTTTAAATACAGGTTTTGAAGGGGGCAGACACCAACGTCGGATTGAAAAAATACCCGTTAATTAATTAGATGTAAAAGTGATACTATTATAAAATTGCTTTACGGATAACCGTAAAAGCTATATAAATTATGTTATCAAATACCAGTAAATACGCCATTAGGGCAGTTATATATTTGGCAATTTATGCAGTTGAAAAAAAACGTATAGGCATAAAAAAAATCGCCGATGATTTGAATATACCATCACCCTTTTTAGGAAAAATATTGCAAGTTTTAGTTAGGCGTAAACTGTTATCGTCAACAAAAGGACCAAATGGCGGATTTGGTTTGGGTAAAAAGCCTGAAAAAATTACCCTGTATGATATTATTATTGAAATGGATGGCGACGACTTGTTTAATACCTGTTTATTGGGAACAAGAAATTGCGACGATAAAAAAAAAGAGGGCGAATATTGTGCATTACATAACGATTTTGAAGATGTAAGAAACAAAATGGTTGAGCTTTATAAAAATAAAACTATTGGAGAATTGGCAGCAAATGCTGAAATAAATATCGATAAAATAGTATTATAGT
>CAYQPP010000009.1:0-28135 GCA_964419235.1 uncultured Bacteroidales bacterium | reverse complement strand
AGCAACCGACACTACAAACTGGAACAATAAGTTAGACAGTTATACCGAAACCGACCCTAATTTTACAGCTTGGAATAAATCATATAGCGATTTAATAAATAAACCGGTTATAAGTGATAGCATTAACGCAGTTATTGATACAACAACACAGTTTATAAGAACAGAAGTTGATGGTGATATTACAAACGAAATTCAAGATTTACAGCTTATTGATGATATATTAACTATTACTAATAATGCAAATGCAACCGAAATTGAGCTCTCTGCATATACCGGAACAAATACCGATGAGCAAACACTAAGCATTTCAGATAATGAACTAACCATATCAAATGGTAATACAGTAACCCTACCCGGTGGTAATAGCAGCGTATCTGTTTATACATCTACTCAAATTGCAGCGTTAACACCTGCAGAAGGCGATGCAGTTTTTAATAGTACAGAAAAACTATATCAGGTTTACGAGGGTGGAGCATGGCATTCATTTATTTCAAACTGCTGGCCACAACCTACTACTGCCGATGCCGGTACTAACCAAAATATTACTAATCAATATACCTCAACATTACTACTGGCCAATAATCCTGACGATAATCATGGCACCGGCAAATGGACAATAATAAGTGGCGATGGCAATGGTAGCTTTGTTGATGATACCGATGCCGGCTCTGCATTTAACGGAACGGAATGTACAAGCTATGAGTTGCAGTGGACAATAAGCACAAGTTGCAGCAGTAATTCCGATAATGTAACTATTACCTTTAACCAAACACCCTCAACAGCCTCAGCCGGCTCTGACCAAAGCTTTAATGATGGTACAGTTTCTACCACCCTTGCAGCCAATACCCCCGAAGCTAACCACGGTACAGGTACTTGGACAATAATAAGCGGTACAGGTGGTAGTTTTGATGATGATACCAACCCAACAACTACTTTTAGCGGAACATTACACAAAATTTATACTCTACGTTGGACAATTTCAACAAATTGTAGCAGTAGTACCGATGATGTTACAATTGCATTTAACCAAGATGGTGCAGGCAGTACATTAACCGATGCTGATGGGAATACTTATAATACTGTTTATATTGGTAATCAATTATGGATGGCTGAGAATTTAAAAGTAACCCATGAGACAGATGGTACTACAGCTATACCTCTTGTAACAGATGATACAGACTGGGCTAATCTTGGAGATAATAACACAGATAAGGCTTATTGCTATTATAGTAATAGTACCGACAGCTTAGCAAAATACGGTGCATTATACACATACGCTGCTGCCAAAGATGCTTGTCCCACAGGTTGGCATTTGCCTACTGATGAAGAGTGGACAGAGTTAGAGAACTATATTTCCAATGATCATAGTGGTACAGAGGGAACTGCACTTAAAACTACAACAGGTTGGAATAAGAGTGGCAATGGTACTGATGATTACGGTTTTTCTGCCCTTCCGGGTGGCGGACGCAACAACGATGACGGCACGTTCGGCTACGTGGGTACCGATGGTGGCTGGTGGGGTACAAATGTTAATAGTAGCACTACTACTTACAGCTGTGGCCTGAGTTACGGCTATTCAGACGTGTTCCACTACGAGGACGTCAATAAGTCGTATGGAACAAGTGTTCGTTGTGTTAAGGATAGCGAGTGATAACGAGCTTGATTATTTACCCTGTGGGATAATATATTTTTGCACGGTAGTGCATTCCACAGGGTAAATCTATTTTAAATTTTAGATGAAAACCGTCTATTTATCCCCCATCCTTTAACATCAGTACCCTACAACCTTCGAGCATGCTTGCACCGCAAGAGCGTAGCCATAACTTTGAAGTAGTAATTTAAAACACCCCCCTTTAATCAAGCTTTAATACTGCCATAAAAGCTTTTTGTGGCACCTCAACGTTGCCTACTTGGCGCATGCGTTTTTTGCCCTTTTTCTGTTTCTCAAGCAATTTGCGCTTACGGGTTATATCACCCCCGTAGCATTTTGCCGTAACATCTTTTCGCACAGCCTTAACGGTTTCGCGTGCAATAATTTTTGAGCCAATAGCCGCCTGTATAGCAATATCGAACTGCTGTCGCGGAATTAGCTCTTTAAGCTTAACGCACATCCTACGCCCCAAATCATAAGCATTGTCAACATGTATTAACGATGATAACGCATCAACGCTTTCGCCGTTTAACAAAATATCGAGTTTGATTAGCTTTGCCCTTTTAAACCCCGTTTGGTGATAATCAAATGATGCATAGCCCTTTGAAATGCTTTTCAGCTTATCGTAAAAATCAAATACAATTTCAGAAAGGGGCATCTCAAAAGTAACCTCAACACGGTTGCCCGTTAAATAAACTTGGCTCTGCAGCTCGCCCCTTTTATCGATGCATAATTTCATTATGTGCCCTATATAATCGGCAACGGTAATAATTTGCGCCCTAATATACGGCTCTTCAATATAATCAATATATGTCTCTTTAGGCAACCCCGACGGATTATGAACTTCAACCTTTTCGCCCTTTTTGGTATAACAGTTGAACGATACGTTGGGAACGGTTGTGATAACATCCATGTTAAATTCGCGGTCGAGGCGCTCCTGCACAATCTCCATATGCAACAAACCCAGAAAACCGCAACGGAACCCAAAACCCAACGCCATCGACGATTCAGGCACAAAAGTCAATGATGCGTCGTTTAACTGCAACTTTTCAAGCGATGCGCGCAAATCCTCGTAATCATCGGCATCTATCGGATATACGCCGGCAAAAACCATCGGCTTAACATCTTCAAAACCTTCAATAGCAATTTCGCAAGAATTTTTTACATGCGTAACCGTATCGCCAACTTTTACCTCTTTTGAGGTTTTTATACCTGAAATAATATATCCTACATCGCCTGTTTTTAACACATTGCGAGGCTCTTGTTTTAAACGCAAAACCCCTACCTCATCGGCATTATACTCTTTTAGGGTGTTTACAAATTTAACGTGATCGCCTTTTTTTATCTCTCCATCTAAAATTTTTATATAAGCAATAATTCCTCGAAACGAATTAAATACCGAATCGAAAATAAGTGCGCGGAGTGGTGCTTTCGGATTGCCGACAGGCGCCGGAATTTTTGTGATTATCGCATCAATAATTTCATCGACACCCATTCCTGTTTTTCCGCTGGCCTCAATAATTTCATCACGACCGCAGCCCAGCAAATCAACAATTTGGTCTTTTACCTCATCGGGCATAGCATTAGCCAAATCCATTTTATTAAGAATAGGGATAATCTCTAAATCGTTTTCAATTGCCATATACAAATTCGATATGGTTTGCGCCTGAATCCCTTGCGTGGCATCAATAATAAGCAGTGCACCCTCGCAGGCTGCTATTGACCTCGACACCTCATAGCTAAAATCGACATGTCCGGGGGTATCAATTAAATTCAGTATATAATTGTCGCCATTATGCTCATAATCCATCTGTATGGCATGGCTTTTTATGGTAATTCCCCTCTCACGTTCCAAATCCATATCATCAAGCACCTGTGCCTGCGAGTCGCGCTCGCTAACAGTTTCTGTTACCTGCAACAGCCTGTCGGCGAGTGTGCTTTTACCGTGGTCGATATGTGCTATTATACAAAAATTACGTATATTCTCCATTTATCGTTATTAATTCATAAATTTATATCTCGTTGCAGTTATTGACCTGCCTGCCACAGGCTAATTAATGCCTGCATTTTAAAAAAAGCTGTTACATGTTCTATAAAAAAATACTTTTGGATTCAATTATCCATCAGTTTAAGTATTTTAACCTTTGCAAATTAAATCGGCGCAAAGATACTATATTAAATTAATAATTAAACTTGCTATATTTAACAAATGTTAAACCGTATTTCAATATCAGACGCATTTGTGTTTTTTAAGACTATTACGTTAAAAAAACTCTTTAACGGGCTTTTGCTGCGCTTAAGCTATTTAATATCAAAAAACTTTGGCGTTTACATTCATTGGGGTAAGCCCGAAAGCTTATCAATTGAGCCCACCAACCTTTGCAATTTAAAGTGCCCCGAATGCCCGTCGGGCAATAATGGATTAACGCGGCCGCTGTTATTTCTCGATACAAACAACTTTTATAGTATAATTAACGAAGTTTATAATCACCTATCGTACTTACAGCTTTTTTTTCAGGGCGAGCCTTTTTTGCACCCCAAAGTTTACGATTTTATAAATTTTGCTGCCAAAAAAGGTATCTATACATCAACATCGACCAACGGCCATTTTTTAACCCCCGATAATTGCAATAAAATAATTAAATCGGGTTTACACCGAATAATTATTTCAGTTGACGGCACAACACAAGAGGTTTATGAAAAATATAGGGTTGGCGGCAATCTAAATTTGGTTACATCGGGGATAACAAACTTAATAAATTCTAAAAAAAAGTTAAAAAGCCGAACCCCTTATGTTATTATGCAGTTTGTTGTTTTTGGCACAAACGAGCACCAAATACCCGATATTAAAAAACTTGCAAAAAGCCTGAATGTTGATAAACTCCAATTAAAAACTGCCCAAATTGACGATTTTAAACATGGCAACCCATTAATACCAAAAAATAAAAAATACAGCAGGTACATTCAAGCTAAAAACGGCATCTATAAACTAAACAAAAAAAACAATTTTAAGTGTTGGCGCATATGGAATGGTGCGGTAATAACGGCCGACGACAACCTACTGCCCTGCTGTTTCGATAAAGATGCAGGCTACCCATACGGCAATTTAAAAAACTCAACAATACAGAGCGGTTGGAAAGGCAAAAACGCACAACTATTCCGTAAACATGTATGGGGCAAAAATAATGATATTGATATTTGCAAAAATTGCAGTGAAGGGCTAAAAAAATAAACTAGACCACTATGGATAGAAACACCATAGTTTTGGCTACGAATTTAAAAACATAATTTAACAACTTTTAATACAAAAAAGACGGTTCTCTGCCAATCCTCTAAAGCGTCATAATATCAACCTCTTTTTTATTGATCATATCGTCAATTTTTTTATTAAACTCATCGGTAAGCGATTGGGTTTCGCCCTCGGCATCTTTTTCCATGTCTTCCGACAGCCCGTCTTTTTTCATCTGCTTAAACTGGTCAATGGCATCTTTACGCGCATTGCGGATGCTAACTTTAGAGTTTTCGCCCTCGCCACGAGCCTGTTTTACCAAATCTTTACGGCGCTCTTCGGTTAACGGCGGTATATTAATAATAATAGCCTCGCCATTATTGCTCGGGTTAACACCCAAATTGGCATACTGTATTGCTTTTTCGATAGGCTCAATCATATTTTTCTCCCAAGGCTGAATTTTAATTGTTCGGGCATCGGGCGTATTAATATTACACACTTGGCTAAGTGGTGTTACCGAACCGTAATAATCAACGGTTAAGCCATCAAACATACGAATATCTGCTTTTCCGGCACGGATATGGGCCAAAGTTTCATCAAGGTGGCTTATTGTACTGTTCATTGATTCCCTTGTCATGTCCAATACCATTTTAATATCTTCTGTCATAATAGTAAGTTTAATAGTCTAATAATTATGATGCATAAGTACTAATAGTTACAATTCTATGTAAAATAACTATAAAAATAGTATTTTTTTACAAAATCAATAATTTACTTTTTTACAATAGTCCCTATTTTTTCGCCCAAAACCACTTTTTCAAGGTTACCTATGGTGTTCATGTCAAATACAATTATGGGCATATCATTCTCTTTACACATTGTAAACGATGTTAAATCCATCACTTTAAGGTTTTTGTTGTATGCCTCATCAAACGTCAAAGTCTCATATTTTGTGGCATTTGAATCTTTCTCGGGGTCGGCAGAGTAAACTCCATCAACGCGGGTACCTTTGAGCATTATATCTGCTTTCATCTCAATGGCCCTAAGTGCCGAGGCTGTATCGGTAGTAAAATATGGGTTTCCCGTTCCGGCCGAAAAAATTACCACATGCCCGTTTTCGAGCAAGCTGTGAGTTTTTTGCTTGCTGTAAAATTCAGCTACGGGCTCCATTCTAATGGCTGTTAAAACCGTCGATTTACAATTTGCGTTTTCTAATGCCGACTGTAACGACAGGCAGTTAATTACAGTTGCCAACATTCCCATATAATCGCCATTAATGCGATCAAAGCCTTCGGCTGCGCCTGTTAACCCCCTAAAAATATTTCCACCTCCAATAACAACTCCTACCTGAACACCTTTATCAACAATATTTTTTATTTGTTGGGCGTATTCATTCAAACGTTTTGGTTCAATTCCGTACGACTTATCTCCCATTAAAGCCTCGCCGCTTAATTTTAGCAATACACGTTTATATTTTATCATATTCTTTTTTTTTGATGCCCGAAGATACAAAAATGGTAATGCTTGGCAAAAAAAAAGAGCCCCATTGGGACTCTTTTTAATATAGTGTATTCTTGTGTTTTTATTTTAATGCATAACGTTTCATAGCGGTAACGGTTAAACCGTTGCTTGCTTCGTTTAGCATTTGTGCTATTGTAACCTTATTATTTTTAACCGATAGTTGGTTTAACAAGGTCATCTCTTTAAAGAATTTGTTTAACCTGCCTTGTGCAATTTTTTCAAGCATCTCTTCAGGTTTGCCTTCTTGGCGTGCTTTTTCTTTGCCAATTGCCAACTCTTCATCAACAATATTTTTCGGCACATCAGTTTTATCAATAGCAACAGGAGCCATAGCTGCGGCTTGCATAGCCACATCTCTACCAACTTGCATATCAATATCTGCTTGGTTAAACCCAATTAGTGTAGCCAATTTATTACCCATATGAATATAGCTTGCTATTGCTTCAGCTTCAGCTTTGCCATAATATGCTACTTCCATCTTTTCTCCGGTAATACCACTTTTTTCAACTACTGCTTCGCCAAGTGTTTTTCCACCAAAATCAAGTGCTAACAATGCATCAAGATTTTCGGGCATTTTCGATAGGGCTAAATCACAAATTTTGTTTGCAAAAGCAACAAAATCATCATTCTTTGCAACAAAATCAGTTTCGCAATTAAGGGCAATCATAGCCCCCTTTTTTCCATCATCAGATACTTTAGCAATTACAGCACCTTCTGTGGCTTCACGGTCGGCACGTTTGTTGGCAATTGCTTTACCTTTTTCGCGTATAATTTGTACTGCACGGTCAAAATCTCCATCAGCTTCGGTTAGGGCATTTTTACAATCCATCATACCTGCACCGGTAGCTTTTCTTAATTTTGCAACGTCAGCGGCTTTAATTGACATATCAAATATTTTTTAAATGTTATTCTTTTGTTTGTTTCTCGTCAGCTTTGGCCTCAGGAGCTTTTTCAGCCTTTGCCTCTTCGGGGGCAACTGTTTTTTTAGCAGCCGATTTTTTTGCTGTTGTTTTTGTCTCTTTTTTGGCTGCTGCCCTCTTCTCTTTTGCCTGAACGTCTTTGTCTTTTTCTACCCTGCGCTCAGAAAGTCCCTCTTCAATAGCTTTAGCCATGGCATCAATAACAATTGATATTGATTTTGCGGCATCATCGTTACATGGTATGGCATAATCAACAAGGCTTGGATTTGAGTTTGTATCAACCATTGCAAAAACAGGTATCTGTAACCTTCGTGCCTCAGCAACGGCAATTTTTTCTTTTTGTATATCAACAATAAAAAGGGCGGCAGGCAAACGGGTTAAGTCTGAAATACTCCCCAAGTTTTTCTCAAGCTTTGCCCTTTGGCGTTGAATCTGTAATTTCTCTCTTTTTGAAAGGTGGTTTAAAGTTCCGTCTTGTCCCATTTTATCAATAGTGGTCATTTTTTTAACCGCTTTACGGATAGTAGGGAAATTGGTTAACATACCGCCTGACCAACGCTCAGTAACATATGGCATGTTAATTTTATTAATACGTTCAGATACAATATCTTTTGCCTGCTTTTTTGTGGCAACAAATAGTATTTTACGACCTGATTTGGCAATTTGCTTTATTGCAGAGGCTGCCTCGTCAATTTTAACTACGGTTTTTTGAAGATCGATAATGTGAATACCATTGCGTTCCATAAATATATATGGAGCCATACTGGGATCCCATTTTCTTTTAAGGTGACCAAAATGCGCACCTGCATCTAATAAATCTTGGAAATTTACTCTTGACATTTTAATTTTTTTTACTTGTTTACATTCTTTAAAAAGCAATCGCTAAGTAGTTCTTAATTTAGACTTTTAGATAATTAGTGTTAAGGTGTTGGTAATTTTTAATCTCCCGCTTCTCGCTACTATTATCTTAATTAGAAATCTTAACAATTTAGATACTAAACAAAATTCTGCAGTTGTATTAACGTTTACTAAACTGGAATTTCTTGCGTGCTTTCTTTTGACCTGGTTTTTTTCTCTCAACTTCGCGTGGATTACGAGTAATGAATCCTTCGGCTTTAAGTGCAGGACGCCTTTCGGGATCCTCTTCAAGTAAAGCTCTAGTAATTCCTAAACGTAAGGCTTCTGCCTGTCCTTTAATTCCTCCGCCTGTTAGGTTTACTTTTACATCGTACTTGCCGGCCAAATCTAATAAATTAAATGGCTGCATTACAATATACTGTAAGGTTCCGGTAGGAAAAAAATCTTTGTAATCTTTTTTGTTGATTGTTATCTTACCTGTTCCCTCGCTCAAGTAAACGCGTGCTATGGCGGACTTTCTACGTCCAACTACATTAATAATTTCCATTTCTGCTATTTAATTGAATTTAAATTGATTAATTCGGGTTTTTGAGCCTCGTGCGAATGCTCTGAACCTGCATAAACATACAAATTTCTGAAAAGGTCGCGTCCTAAACGATTTTTAGGCAACATTCCCTTAACAGCTTTTTCTACCATTGCTATCGGTTTTTTAGCCATTAGCATTTCGGCAGTAATTACACGTTGTCCTCCCGGATATCCGGTATGGCTAACGTACTCTTTATCACTCCATTTGTTTCCGGTTAGCTGAATTTTTTCAGCATTAATAACTATTACGTTATCGCCGCAATCAACATGAGGAGTGAAATCGGTTTTATGCTTACCTCTTAAAAGGAAAGCAGCCCCTGTGGCAAGGCGACCCAAAATTGCTTCGTTCGCATCAATCACAACCCAGTTTTTATTAACGGTTGCCCTGTTTGCCGATTTTGTTTTAAAACTTAAAGTGTTCACTCTACTCCTAACTTTTTAATTAATACATTAATACATCCAGAATTCAATTCTCCAAATGTGGGATGCAAAAATACAATTTAAATTTTAAACCACAATTATTAATAGACAATTTTTGCTGCTATTTGAAAATGCCCTGAAAGCCTTATAAATCAAAGCTTTTTTTCAAGAAAGAAAAAAATTTACAATAAAATTTATATCAAAAAAGCCCATCATATTATTTTCAAGATGTGTTTTTTTATGCTTTTTTTAAAAAAATAGCTAAAAACTCCGACAAAATTTTTACTTTTACAATAAACATAAAACTAGTTAGACATGAAAAACCTTAAATTATTAATTGGAATTGCATTTATTTCAATGCTATTTTTCTCCTGCTCAAACAACAGCAATCAAAAAAAATCAGAAGATTCTTTTGACGATATAGTTGTTGATAACATGGATGAAATGATTGAAACAATGCCAATGCCGGCATCATATGAAATAATTCAATTATTAAACAAATCAGGTGCAGGCTATGTTTTTGACATAACAAATCCGACCGATAATGTGGATAAATACATTACTTACAAACAAAAAGCCATAAACCTTGGTATTTATGCTGCCGATTTAACTTATACCACTACATATCAAAAAAAGGACGAAACAGCCCAATATTTCGATAATTTTGTTCAATTAGTTAGCGACCTTGAAATAACCACGCTAAACCGTCAACTTTTTGAGAGTGTGCAAAATAACCTTGACAATAAAGATTCGCTGATTTTTATTATAAAAAAAGCACAGTATGACACTCAAAAATTTTTGAATGAAACCGGAAAAGACGAGTTTGCACTTTACGCACTTACCGGAAGTTGGATTGAGGGAATGTACCTTGTAGGAGCTACAGTAAAATTTGCTGACAATAAGCAACCTTTATATAATATTATTTTTAAATATGAAAAATCTTTAAAAGAATTGATAAAGCTTATGGAAACCTATAAGGATAATGAGAATTTTAAAGATTTGTATAAATCACTAAATGAAATTAATGATTTATTTAATACGTTAGAAAAGGACAAAAAAGACTTAAAAACAATTGGCCAGTTAAAAGACAAAATTATGGATTTTAGAAATTCATTGATATAACCTGAATAATTAATCAGGATAAAAGCACAAATAAAAATTTTGAAGATGCCACCATAATTTGGTGGCATTTTTTTTGCTTACATTTAATAATAATATGTAAATTTGTCATGAAATTATAATCCTAAAAGTTGACAAGAATCATAACTATTTGATTTTCAATAATTAAAATAGTTTTTTTACTGACAAAAAATCATACTGAATAATGGAAATCCAACAAGTTAAACAACGGTTCGGGATAATTGGCAACTCATATGGGCTAAACCGTGCCATTGATATTGCAATGCAAGTTGCCCCAACCGATTTAACTGTTTTAATAACAGGCGAAAGTGGCACAGGCAAAGAGAATTTCCCAAAAATCATTCACCAATTTAGTGCGCGAAAACATGGCCAATATATTGCCGTTAACTGTGGAGCCATACCTGAAGGAACAATTGATTCAGAACTTTTTGGGCATGAGAAAGGTGCATTTACCGGAGCACACGATGCACGAAAAGGATATTTTGAGGTAGTTAACAACGGCACTATATTTTTAGATGAAGTAGCCGAACTACCACTTTCAACCCAAGTCAGGCTCTTAAGGATATTAGAAACCGGCGAATTTATGAGGGTTGGCTCTTCAAAAGTGATAAAAACCGATGTGCGTGTTGTGGCCGCAACCAATGTCAATGTTGTTAAGGCTATTGATGAAGGTAAATTCCGCGAAGATCTGTTTTACCGCCTAAATACCGTACCCATAAAAATGCCCGCTTTGCGCGAAAGAAAAGAGGATATTCACCTTTTATTCAGAAAATTTGCAAAAGACTCAGCAGAAAAATTCCGTATGCCGGCACTATCGCTTAGCAACGATGCTATTGAACTACTAACAAACTACCGTTGGCCCGGAAATATACGCCAACTAAAAAATGTTACCGAACAAATATCAATACTTGAAGAGAACAGAAATATTGATTCGGAAACACTAAAAAAATACCTCCCTATTTTTGAAGGCTCAAAACTCCCTGCACTTTATAAAAAAATTGATGAACAGACATTTAACTCAGAGCGCGAAATACTATACAAAGTGCTTTTTGATATGAAAAAAGATGTTACCGATTTAAAAAAACTGGTTCATGATTTAATGAGCAAAGGAACTGAAGCAACACACCTAAATGAAGACAACGCAAGATTAATAAGTAATTTATATGATGAGCCCGACATATCTCTATCAGAACCGCCTGCAAACGACAATTCATATATTATCCCCCGCAAAGCCGATAATTTAGGGCAAATTCAAGATACCGAAGAGTTTGTCGAAGAATCACTGTCGCTAATTGACAAAGAAAAAGAGCTGATTGTTAAGGCGCTTGAAAAGCATGGAGGCAAAAGAAAGAATGCTGCCGAAAACCTTGGCATTTCGGAACGAACATTGTACAGAAAAATTAAAGAGTATAATATTGATTTGTAAGTAATGGGTAAAATAACAAATGAATAATATGAAACGAACATACATATATATAATAATAGCCATTTTTGCTATAACAATTTATAGCTGTAAAATGAAATACTCATTTACAGGAGCCAGCATATCGCCGGGTACCGAAACCGTTTCTATTTCAGACTTTCCGAATATGGCCCCTCTTATTAACCCTATGCTAAGCATAACACTTACCGAAGCCTTACGAAATAAATTTATGTCGCAAACAAGTCTGCAACTGGTACAGTATAATGGCGACCTTAAATTTGAAGGTACAATTATAAAATACAATACACGCCCAATGAACGTACAAGCAGGCAACGATGAGGCAGCTCAAAACAGGCTTACAATAACCGTAAAAGTTAAGTTTGTAAACAATATTGACCCCGATTCGGGATTTGAGACTACATTTTCACGGTATTCCGATTATTCGAGCGATAAAAGCCTTGAGGATGTTGAAAATGCTTTAGTTGAAGAGATTGTAAACCAACTGGTTGACGATATTTTTAACAAATCGGTGGTAAACTGGTAAAAAATGAACAAGGCGCAATTCTATAATTATTTAAAATACCCCGAGCTGCTCGATGACCGCTCGCTTGGCGAAATTGAGCAGATACTTGCAGAATACCCCTATTTTCAATCGGCTAGGCTTTTACACATAAAAAACTTAAGCAACCAAGGCAGCATAAGCTACGACAGGGAGTTAAAACGTACCGCCGTTTGGGTTACCGACCGCCGAAAACTGTTTTATCTGCTCGACAATAGGGTATTGTTGCCCGTTGATTTTGACAGTAAACAAAAAACCGCCGAATCACTGCTCAACAATATTGTAACAATTGATTTTTCGGCACTTACACAAGTTACATCGTTTAAAACCGAAACCGAACCAACAAATACCAACATTGAATTAAATGACGAACTATCACAGCTAATAATGTCAGGGTCGGCACAAGCATCAACATTTTTTAAAGTTGACGACAAAATTGATTTAGAAGATTTTAAAAATACTTTTGGCAAGAAAAATCAAACTGATACACCTAACAAAAAAAACAGCCCCAATAGTGAAACACGACGAAAAAATCTTATTGACAATTTTATAACAGAACAGCCCAAAATAACCTACGACGAAAAAAAACCTGAAGAAAAAGAAGATTTAGTTATAGAAAAGGCAGTAGATGAGCCCGAAATGATAACCGACACATTGGCAAAGATATACATTAATCAACACAAGTATGAGAAGGCTATTTTGGCTTATGAAAAATTAAGTTTGAAATATCCGAAAAAAAACATTTACTTTGCGAGTCAAATTAAAAAAATAAAACAATTTATTAATAATCAATAAAGAATAAACAATGTTTATAGTAATTTCAGTATTAATTTTTATTGTCTGCCTTCTTTTAGTATTAATTGTATTAGTGCAAAATTCAAAAGGAGGAGGATTAGCAGCTAATTTCTCATCATCAAATCAGGTAATGGGTGTTAGAAAAACCACCGATTTTTTAGAAAAAGCCACTTGGACACTTGCAGGAGCACTATTGTTTTTATGTGTGTTGGCTGCGGCTTTTATTCCTAGAGAAGTTGGCGGAACAAACCAATCAATGATGCAAGAGCAAATTGACAATGCTGCCGATCCGTCTGCTGTTCCCGGAAACTTTCCTTTAGCAGCACCAGAAGAGGAGTCAACAAAAGAATAAAAAGGTATTTACATAAAAAATGTCAGCTTGTCATACAAGCTGACATTTTTTATGTCTTTTTTTTAATATCAAAAATTGCAGTATAACACTGTTTATCTGTAATATAGCTATTCAGAAATAACTTTGCCGATAAAAACAAACCTTTTTAATAAATAAAAACCCGACAATAAAAAATTGGCACAAAATATGACTAAAGCGGTATATTAAAAAGCAAAACTTGAAATACGACAAAAAATGGCAAAATTAAATGGTAAAGTTATCGCAGGTAAGGTTTTAGTGCAACCTTCACAAACTGAAGAAAAAACTACCGGAGGTATTTATATCCCCGATTCTGCTCAAGATGCTCCCTTATACGGAGAGGTGGTTTTAGTTGGAACCGCACTTAATGATCAAAATGTTGAAGTTAAAACTGGCGATAAGGTTATGTATGGAAAATATTCAAATACCGAGTTGGTAATTGAAAATAAAACATATCTTCTTATCTCGCAAAGTGATATACTTTATATTTTTTAAACTACAAAATGTAAAAAAACAAATAAAATGGCAAAAGAAATTAAATTTAACTTAGAAGCTCGCGACCTTATTAAAAAAGGTGTTGATGAGTTGGCAAATGCCGTAAAGGTAACTTTAGGCCCAAAAGGAAGAAATGTTATAATAGATAGAAAATTTGGCTCTCCGCTAATTACAAAAGATGGCGTTACAGTAGCCAAAGAGGTAGAATTATCAGACTCCTATGCAAACCTTGGAGCTCAAATGGCAAAAGAGGTTGCATCAAAAACCGGCGACGATGCCGGCGACGGAACAACAACAGCTACAGTTTTAGCCCAATCAATTATTAATGTGGGTTTAAAATATGTAACTGCCGGAGCCAACCCAATGGATATAAAAAGAGGTATTGAAAAAGCTGTAAAAACTGTTGTTGACGACCTTAAATCACAATCGAATGTAATTGGCGAAGACAACGAAAGAATTATGCAAGTTGCCACCATATCGGCCAATAATGATACAGCCATAGGCAAATTAATAGCCGATGCAATGGAATCGGCCGGACGCGAAGGTGTAATTACAGTTGAAGAGGCCAAAGGAACCGAAGACGAATTAAAAACCGTTGAAGGAATGCAGTTCGACCGCGGCTATATATCACCGTATTTTGTTACCGATACCGAAAAAATGGAGACAGAATTAGAGAGCCCTTATATACTGCTTTACGACAAAAAGATTTCAACAATGAAAGACTTATTGCCGGTATTAGAACCTGCAGCACAATCGGGCAAACCACTTATGATAATTGCCGAAGATATTGATGGCGAAGCACTTGCTACACTTGTGGTAAACCGTATCCGCGGTTCACTAAAAGTGGCTGCCGTAAAAGCTCCGGGCTTTGGCGACAGAAGAAAAGAGATGCTTGAAGATATTGCCGTGTTAACAGGTGGTGTGGTAATTACCGAAGAGAAAGGTATGAAGCTTGAAAATACCACGCTTGAAATGCTGGGTACTTGCGAAAAAATTACCATCGACAAAGAGAACACAACCATTGTAAGCGGCAAAGGCGATAAGGAAACTATTAACTCAAGGGTTAACCAGATTAAAGCTCAAATTGAGTCAACCACCTCTGATTACGATCGCGAAAAACTACAAGAGCGTTTGGCTAAATTGGCAGGCGGTGTTGCGGTAATATATGTAGGTGCTGCATCTGAGGTTGAAATGAAAGAGAAAAAAGACCGAGTTGATGACGCATTGAGCGCCACCCGTGCCGCAGTTGAAGAAGGCATTATACCCGGCGGCGGTGTTGCATATATTCGTGCAATTAAATCGTTAGATAACCTTGAAGGCGAAAATGTTGACCAAAATTACGGTATTGCAATTGTAAAACGTGCCATTGAGGAGCCATTGCGCCAAATTGTTGAAAATACTGGAAAAGAGGGTGCCGTTGTTGTTCAAAAGGTTAAAGAAGGAACCGGAGATTTCGGCTATAATGCACGTTCTGACGAATATCAAAACCTATACAAAACAGGTGTTATCGACCCTACAAAAGTTGCTCGCATAGCATTAGAAAACGCAGCCTCAATTGCAGGAATGTTTTTAACCACCGAATGTGTATTGGTTGACGAGAAAGAGGACGAGCAGCCTGCACCAATGCCTCCAATGGGCGGTGGCGGCATGCCCGGAATGATGTAAAATAATATTTTATAAAAATACTAAAGCCTTTCAATAAATTGGAAGGCTTTTTTAATTGGTTATCGAGAAAGTCCGTAGTACAAAAATACAAAGCGGCAAAGCTATATTGTCCGCCGAGGCAGACTACGAGCTTTTTGAAATCATTGTATTCAATTATAGTATATTCAGCAAGTTATCCATTTCGTTGCGCAGCTCTTTGGCTTTTTCGCCTGCTACTTTTGCAAAATCCTCTGTGCCGTCGGCATAAATAATACCACGCGACGAATTTACCAACAACCCGCATCTGCTGTTCATTCCGTATTTTGCCACTTCGGCAAGGCTGCCGCCTTGTGCTCCAACGCCGGGTACAAGCAAAAAGTTGTCGGGCGCATACTCTCTAATATCTTTAAGCATTGATGCCCGTGTTGCGCCTGCCACAAACATAAGCTCATCGGGCGAAGCCCATTGTTGCGATTTTTTTATTACCTGCTGGTATAATGGTGGTTCACCCAAAAACTGAAAATCGTCGGCACCTTTATTTGAGGTCAACGCCAAAAGAATTACCCATTTATCTTTATATCCTAAAAAGGGGGTAACAGAGTCTTCGCCCATATAGGGTGCAACCGTAACCGCATCAAAATTCATATCCTCAAAAAAGGCTTTTGCATACATTTTTGCGGTATTTCCAATGTCGCCGCGTTTGGCATCGGCAATAATAAACAGTTCGGGGTAATTTGTTTTTATATATGCAGCTGTTTTTTGCAAGCTTTGCCAGCCTTTTAAACCGTTTGCCTCGTAAAAAGCCATGTTTGGCTTATAGGCTACCGCAAATTCTTGTGTGGTATCAATAATTTGTTTATTGAATTCGAATATTGGGTCGTCAAATTTTTTCAGATGGCTTGGTATTTTCTCTACATCGGTGTCTAACCCTACACAAAGAAAGCTTCGTTTTTTTTTGATTTGAGAAAAAAGTTGGCTGCTGTTCATAATTTTTACAAGACTATTTGTTAGTAATCAGGTGTTATAACGGCGGGTAAATAAGCCTATAAACTCTTTACATCCCCTCCTCTTTTAAGCGCTCGGCGTTTTCTGCCAATTGTAGTTTTGATATAATTTCGCCAATATCACCGTCAATAATTGCGTTAAGGTTATACATGGTAAGGTTTATCCTATGGTCGGTAACCCTGCCTTGCGGCCAGTTATAAGTCCTAATTTTTGCCGAGCGGTCGCCGGTTGACACCATGGTTTTCCTTTTTGACGAAATTTCGTCCATATATTTTTGATACTCCAAATTATACAAGCGAGTTTTAAGCTCTTTCATTGCCTTGTCGAGGTTTTTAAGCTTCGATTTTTGGTCTTGGCAAGTTACCACGATACCCGACGGGATATGCGTAAGCCTAATTGCCGAATAGGTAGTATTAACCGATTGCCCACCGGGTCCTGACGAGCAGTATTCATCTCTTTTTATATCCTCGTTTTTTAGTTCAACATCAAACTCGTCGGCCTCGGGCAATACGGCTACCGTGGCTGCCGATGTGTGAACCCTGCCTTGTGTTTCGGTTTGCGGCACACGTTGTACGCGGTGCACGCCCGACTCATATTTTAAAATTCCGTAAACACCGTTTCCCGTAACATTTACAACAACCTCTTTATATCCGCCCGATGTTCCTTCGCTAAAGTGTGTAACCTCCATTTTCCAGCCTTTGCTTTCGCAGAATTTGGTGTACATCCTAAACAAATCGCCTGCAAAAATACTGGCCTCGTCGCCACCTGTACCGGCACGAATCTCCAATACGGCATTTTTACTGTCTTCGGGGTCGGCAGGCAAAAGCAGCAGTTTAATATCCTCTTCCAACGGTTCAATTTGCCCTTCAAGCTCGTCGAGCTCCATTTTTGCCATTTCAATCATCTCTGCGTCGCTCTCCTTGCTTATAATCTCACGAGCATCGGCAATATTGCTTAAAATTTCGCGGTATTTATTGTAAGCCTCTATTAGAGGTTCAAGGTTTTTATACTCTTTATTGAGTTTAATGTAGCGTTTCATATCGCTCATTACCTCGGGGTCGGTAATTTGTTGTGCAACCTCGTCAAAGCGAATCCTTACCCCTTCCAACCTATCTAATATCATATTATCAGCCATAGTGCTATTTTATTAGTATTCAAATTTGCCAAATTCGCTTTCGATGGTCAGCTTTTTGTTGTCGGCTTTTTCAACCCTCCCAACAATTTTGGCATCAATATTAAAACTTTTTGCAATATCAATAATAGTGCCTGCATTTTGTTCGTTTACATAAAACTCGAACCTGTGCCCCATATTAAAAACCTTGTACATCTCTTTCCATTCGGTACCCGATTCTGCATGTATAATTTTAAAAAGCGGCGGTATGTCAAACATATTGTTTTTTATTATGTGTACCCCGTTCACAAAATTCATTACCTTGGTTTGTGCCCCGCCCGAACAGTGTATCATGCCATGAACAGCATCAAAAATTTCATTTAATACTTTGGCAACCACCGGTGCGTATGTCCTTGTGGGCGACAGCACCAATTTGCCTGCATCAATGCCCAATTTGGCAATTGCGTCGGTAAGGTTATATTTACCTGAATAAACTAAATCGGCCGGAATGCCACTATCAAAACTCTCGGGATATTTTTGGGCAAGGTAGTTATTAAAAACATCGTGGCGGGCCGATGTTAACCCGTTACTTCCCATTCCTCCGTTATAACCACTTTCGTACGATGCCTGCCCATACGATGACAGCCCGACGATTACATCGCCCGGGCCTATTTTTGTGTTGTCGATTATGTTTGAGCGTTTTGTGCGGGCTGTTACTGTTGAATCAACAATAATTGTGCGTACCAAATCGCCCACATCGGCGGTCTCGCCACCTGTAAAAATAGTGTTTACGCCCTGTTTGCGTAAATCGGCAAGCACCTGCTCGGTTCCATTTATTATTGCCGATATCACTTCGCCCGGTATCAATCTTTTATTGCGCCCTATTGTTGAGCTTACCAAAATATTATCGGTAACACCAATACACAACAAATCATCAATATTCATAATAATGGCATCTTGTGCAATGCCTTTCCATACCGATAAATCGCCTGTTTCTCGCCAATACATATACGCCAACGCCGATTTTGTTCCGGCTCCGTCGGCATGCATAATATTGCAATAGTTCTTATCGCCACCCAAATAATCGGGTATTACCTTGCAAAAAGCGTTGGGAAATATTCCTTTGTCAAGATTTTTTATAGCATTATGCACATCCTCTTTTGAGGCTGAAACTCCTCGTGCATTGTAACGCGAATTGGTATTCATACAAGTAATTTATGCTGTTAATAACACAGTATTAGGGTATTTTATAACTAATTGATAAACAAAACAAATATCCTAAAAAAGCAATTAAGATTTAAAGGCGCAAAAATAGGCAAATAATTTATTATATAATAGAAGCTACATATATTTGTTTTTAATTTTAAATAGGGCTTTGCCTATTTTGAGTAAGTTTGCTTTTAATGATTAAAAAAATTATCCATATCGACATGGATGCCTTTTATGCGGCAGTTGAGCAGCGCGACAACCCTGAGCTAATGGGCAAGCCAATTGCCATTGGAAGCGCATCGCAACGTGGCGTTGTTGCTACGGCAAGCTACGAAGCCCGCAAGTTCGGAGTTCATTCTGCCCTGCCGTCGGTTACTGCTTTAAAGCGTTGCCCCCAACTGATTTTTGTGCGCGGCAATATGGAGAAATACAAAAACATTTCGCTACAAATACGCACTATTTTCGAGGAATTTACCGATTTGGTAGAGCCCCTGTCGTTAGATGAGGCCTATTTAGATGTTACCGAGAATAAAAAAAACAACCCCTCGGCAACCCTTATCGCAAATGAGATAAAAAAGCAAATTTATAAAGAGACGAAATTAACGGCCTCGGCCGGCGTTTCATATAATAAGTTTCTTGCCAAAATAGCATCCGATTATAAAAAACCCAATGGAATATTTGTTATTACGCCCGACGAAGCAACTGCATTTATCGAAAAACTTAAAATTGAGAAGTTTTTTGGCATTGGAAAGGTTACTGCCGAAAAAATGCACAAAATGGGGGTATTTTTTGGTGCCGACTTAAAAAAACTATCAGAACGCCGCTTAACCCAAACATTTGGAAAAGCAGGCGCATATTACTATAAAATAGTTCGCGGAGATGATAACCGCGTTGTAAACCCTTATCGCGAACGCAAATCGGTTGGTGGCGAAAATACGTTTTCGCACGATTTAACAACCATAAACGAGCAGTTATTTGCTATGCAACCTATTGTGCATAAAGTGTTTAAGCGTATTAAAAATACAGGAAAATATGGGCGTACCCTTACCCTAAAAATAAAATATGCCGATTTTACACAAATAACACGTAGCAAAACCTTGCTTACTCCAATTATTGTATCCGAAACACTTTGGGAAAACACAAAAGAGCTACTTTTACAAGCATATAGCCCACATGAAAAAGTGAGGCTTTTGGGCATTTCAGTTTCAAACTTTTTAACCGAGGAGCAAGAGGCCATTCAACTTGAAATTGAGTGGGATAGATATGGGTATTAAGCTAAAAAATGCCCGATGAGTAATTAGCGCAAACACTATTAGGGTGTTATAATGTAGTAGTAAAAATACCTACAAAAACGTATTGACTTTGTTTATTTAATTGCTGACTTTTGTTGCGTAGTTTGGATAAGCATCTTTAATAAAGCCAAATAATTAAAATTCAATGCGTAACGAAAAGGTAAACATAGAGGTTTCTGAAGAAAAAAGCAGGGTTACCCGCGACAGGCCTATCAAGAGCATTGTTAAAACCATTACATGGCGAATAATAGCCTCGGCAACAACCTTTGGCTTGGCAATGCTTTTTTTCGGCTCCGACCCAAACGCTGCACAAAAGGCAACAGGCATAGCACTTGCCGAATCGGCAATTAAAATGGTAATGTACTTTTTTCACGAGCGCGCATGGGCACAATTACGCTGGGGCAGAATGATGGTAAAAATAAGACGAAACACAAGATGGCCACGCAGGTCGATTCAACGAATGATGTTAAAACGAGCATAATATGCTAAAACAAACAGTAAACGAATTAAATGAAATAGTAAAAAGCCTCGATTATGTTGAGGCTTTAAATTTTATAGCCGGCAAGTACAAAAACAAAACTGTTTTTACAACCAGTTTTGGGTTCGAAGATCAGGTAATTACCGATATGATATTTAAAAATAACATTGATATTAATGTTGTTACGTTAGACACCGGACGCCTGTTTAAAGAGACCTATAAAGTTTACAGCCAAACATTAGACACCTATAAAAAAACTATAAAGGCATATTTCCCTAAAAACGACGAGGTTGAAAAAATGATGTCGGAAAAAGGGCCATACAGCTTTTACAACTCGGTTGACAATAGGATTGAGTGCTGCAACATACGCAAAGTTGAACCTTTAAACCGTGCTTTAAAAGGCATTGAACTTTGGATTACAGGAATTCGTGCCGAACAATCGCCAAACCGAAAGGGAATGACATTTTTTGAATTAGACGAGGCACGCCAGATAATAAAATATAACCCGCTACTTAATTTTACATTTACCGAAGTTAAAAAATATATAAAAGAACACCATGTGCCATACAACGTTTTGCACGACAAAGGTTTTGTGAGTATCGGTTGCGAGCCATGCACGCGCGCAATAAATGCCGGCGACGATTTTAGGGCAGGCCGATGGTGGTGGGAGAGCGATTCATTAAAAGAGTGCGGGTTGCATACCCATTAAAAAAAGGTTTAATTAAGAACAAAAAAAAATTAAATATAACATGACAAAAATAATTAACCGTAATCACCTAAGAGAGTTAGAGAGCGAAGCTATTTTTATAATGCGCGAAATCGCATCGCAGTTTGAAAGGCCTGTTTTGCTTTTTTCGGGTGGAAAAGACTCTATTTTACTCGTTCATTTGGCAGTAAAGGCTTTTTACCCCGCCAAAATACCTTTTACCCTATTGCATATCGACACAGGGCACAATTTTCATGAAACCATACTGTTTCGCGACAACCTTGCAAAAAAAATAGGTGCAAAATTAGTAGTCGGTTCGGTTCAGCAATCAATAGATAAAGGCAGGGTTACCGAAGAAACAGGGGCTGATGCCAGTCGCAATAAGCTGCAAACCACAACGCTGTTAGACACGTTAGAGGAGCTAAAAGCCGATGCCGCAATTGGTGGAGGCCGCCGCGACGAAGAAAAAGCACGTGCCAAAGAGCGGTTTTTCTCGCACCGCGATGCCTTTGGGCAATGGGATCCTAAAAACCAACGCCCCGAACTTTGGAACCTGTTTAACGGACGAAAAAACATGGGCGAGCATTTTCGCATATTTCCAATAAGCAACTGGACAGAGATGGACGTTTGGCAATACATTTTAATGGAAAATATTGAAATGCCAAGCCTTTATTATACACATAAACGCAAAGTTTTTAATCGCGACGGTACATGGCTGTCGGCCGAAAAATTTATGCAGCTGAAAGAGGGCGAAGAGGTTGTTGAACTCGATGTGCGCTGCCGCACAATTGGCGATGTTACATGTACAGGGCTTACACTATCAAGTGCCGACAATTTAGAAGATATTGTTCGCGAAGTGGCTGCCGCACGCGAAACCGAGCGAGGTGGCAGAGCCGACGACAAACGCTCTGAGGCCGCAATGGAGGATCGTAAAAAAGAGGGGTATTTTTAAAAAACCGATTAGTTACACATACTTATAACTTATTTAGATGGACAGCAAAGCATACTTAGATATGAGCCTTTTAAGGTTCACAACAGCAGGAAGCGTTGACGACGGAAAAAGCACATTGATTGGGCGCCTGCTATACGATAGCAAATCAATTTTTGAAGACCAGTTAGATGCAATTACCGAAACCAGCAAACGGAAAGGCGACGAGCAGGTTGACCTTGCCCTGTTAACCGACGGATTGCGCGCCGAGCGCGAGCAGGGCATAACAATTGATGTGGCATACCGCTATTTTGCCACGCCAAAGCGCAAATTTATTATTGCCGACACCCCGGGACACATACAATATACCCGAAATATGGTAACAGGAGCCTCAACCGCCAACCTTGCCATAATTTTAATTGATGCGCGCAACGGCGTATTAGAACAAACCTTGCGCCACACATACATTGCACACCTGTTGAACATACCGCACATTGTTTTTTGCATAAATAAAATGGATTTGGTCGATTATAATCAAAAAACATATAACAGCATTAAAGACGAACTAAGCAATTTGGCATCAAAACTTAATATTAAAGATGCAAACTATATACCTATATCAGCAAAGCTTGGCGATAATGTTGTTGACGAATCGAAAAATATGGACTGGTACACGGGTACAACCTTGCTCAACCTGCTCGAAAATATTAAAATTGCCGACGACCGCAATATGACCGATGGCCGTTTTCCGGTTCAATATGTAATACGCCCACAGCAAAAAGCATTTATTGATTACCGCGGTTATGCCGGACGAGTGGCAGGCGGTATTTTCAAAACCGGCGACAGCGTAACGGTATTGCCATCGCAGCGCACATCAAAAATTAAAGCCATCGACTTTTATAATGAAGAAATTGACGAGGTTTTGCCAATGCAATCGGTTACAATACGCCTAACCGATGAAATTGATATTAGCCGCGGCGATATGATTGTGCACACCGATAATATGCCCCAAATTGGCAACACCCTTAGCATGGACATATGCTGGTTTAACGAAAAACCGTTAGATACATCAAAAAAATATGTAATACGGCATACAACCAACGAGTTAAAATGTATGATTAAAACGGTTAATTACCGAACCAACATTGAAACATATGCAAAAGAAAAAGAAGACAAAGAGATTAAAATGAACGATATAGCAAATATTACTGTAATGACGGCCAAGCCGATGTTTTTTGACCCTTACCAAAAAAACCGGACAACCGGCAGCGTAATTATTATTGATGAGGGTACTAACGAAACCGTAGCAGCCGGAATGATAAATTAATATCAGCAAAAAAACCACACAAAAATAAAATATCTCTTTTACACATATTATAAAGCTAAAAATACTCACAGCAACCCTGCTATGTGAGTATTTTTATAATAAAGCAAAACCAGAAAAAACAATTATTCGGGCTTCGATTTATACTTAACTTGACAGTAATGGTTATCACCAAGCACTTTCTTATGTTGATTTTGTCGGCATCCCAATCTACCTTAAATCTACAACTGTTAAAGTTAAATACTTGATGGTTACGACGTGAGTCCTTTTTAAAGTTTCTCGTTTTATTATTATAATTATCTTTAAATCAACAACTCACACCGCGGCTTATGAATTTAAGGCTCTTGCAGAATTATTTGCAAACCATTTCTAAAATGTTACATTTGTAGATTAAACACACCCATCTACACAAAGCATTGCCTATGTCAAATTTCTCAAACAGTGAAATAGAACTGATACAAGGTTTATTCTCAGGAATACATCCAATGCCAAAAAACGATTTCCTTGCTTTATTAAGTTTCGTAAAAAAAACTTCGTTTAAAAAAGGTGAAATAATATTAAATATAGGAGAAATTGATTCAAAAATTAATTTTGTGATAAGAGGTTTGGTTCACACCTATGAAATAATTGATGGAAAAGAATTTACTGTAAACCTTGCATTACCGGGAATGGTTTTTAATTCTTTAAACAGCTATATAAAAGGCCATCCTACTCATGAAGAGCAAGTGGCAATTCATGACACAGATATACTTTATCTCGAAAAGGAAAAGGTTGAATTACTACTAAAAAAATATCATTCATTCAGCATTGCCTTTGGAAAACTTTACGAACAAATTTTGTTAGAACGCGAACAACGTGCTATCTTATTACAGCACAAAAGTGCGCATATGCGCTACAAATATTTTATAAGCACCTTTAATCGTTCACAGACCATTTTAAACGAAGTTCCTAATAAACTTATATCGCAATACCTATGCCTTGCTCCCGAAACATTTTGCCGCAACAAAAACCATATGCTGAAAGAACATTGTAAACACGCTTGATTTATTGATTTCAATCAATTGATACTAATAAATAATTTGCTTCCTTTGAGTTGTTCAAAAAACAACCAAAATATGAAAAGTAAATTATGTCTGCTCGCTGTAAGTGTTTTGTTCGCTATTAATATATTTGGTCAAACCAAAACTTACGATATTATAGATTCTACCACTAATACTATTATTGATGTTTATTATATAGCAATGGATATGGTGTATGATGATGTTATAAATGATGATTTTTTTACCATTTATGCAGGTGTGGAATGGAAACAGTTTATAAAGGACAAATACCGCTTAGACCTTGGTTTGCATGTTGGTATATCGCCAGTAAATTACGAAGATGAAAATTATAAGAAAGTTGTTGATTGGCATGTTAGGCCTAAAGCAAATGCTAGGATAAATATACCTTTAATTTATAAAACAAATATTAAACCTATTAAGGTAAAAACAGCCGCAAAAAATAATTCTTCATATACTACGGTTTGGTATAAAGAGCTTCCAACTATACATCGCCATTATTTTAATCTGCATGGTGGTGTAAGCAGTGGTGCTTTCGACAGAAAACTTAAAGGCGGCATTAATTATACCCATGTGGCTTTCGCAAATGTAAATATGGGAACTCGCAATAAAAAAATATTAAGTTATTTCGATTTTGGAATTGAGGTAGTGTACGAATTTGATCAATCGGGATATATTACTCAATTATATGAATTAGAAGGGAAAGAGATTAATAAAATAGGACTTAATAGCTATATGTCTTACTCCCCTAACTTTGCAGAAAATGCTAAAATAGTTATGGATTTAGGGTATTGCCATGGAGTTACATTTAATTTTGGCGGCATAATAGGTATCCCAATATTAAAGAAATAAGTAGTATCATAGCTTAAATCAATTGTTGATATAAAATGAACAACCTTGCGGTAAGCTGCAGGAAACCTGCCTCGCCGTACAACTTTGGCAAACAGGTAAAATCCACAAATATGGAATTTGACAGATTAAAATATAAACATATAAAGAAATGAAAAACATACTCTATTTTACAGTTTTAGCAATTTGGGCTTGCACACAATCGTGTGATACAATGATTGACCCACCGGATAATGATTTTAATAAAATAAAGCCTATATTTTTATTGCCCTCAACCCCAAACACAACACTTTACAATAATCAGAAAATTGCTTTTTTGAGAATCTCTACTGAAAATATTTCGAGTTCCATTGATTCAATTAGGGTATTCCACAACAACACGTTACTGTTAGTTAATACAGGTCATTCTGAATGGAGTAATTTTATAGATATAAGGTTAAATGTAAAATTTGAGCCCGGTAAGCATATATTAAAAGTTCAGCTTGTTAATAGATACAGAGCTGCGTCAGAGTATGCTGAAACCACCATTACAGTATTGCAAGAAAACATGCCGGAGCCTGAAATTATTATATCAGGACTTGAGGATGGTAAAATTGCAAGTAAAAAAGCAATTACCCTAACGTTCAATACAAATCCTATTTTATTTTATGGAAATGTAATGAATTATGAAACCAACTATTACTTTGAAAATAAAGGATATTATTCCTATAATAACATTATACCAGAAGAGTATAATGATTATTATAATATACAAGAGCAAGCACATATTCATTTTATTAAACAAAACGAAGCAGATGTTTACAATCTTCCGGAAAATTTTTACAATAATTTAAAAGATGAATTAGTTGACATTAACGGTGTTAATAAAGGTGATCAGGTTTCATATGCTTTTAGCGATTGGATGGCGTGGTTTGAAGAAGGTGAAAAATATACTATGTACATGATAGCAAATAATGGTTGGTTGGAAAACTATTATTTGATTGAAAACTTGGAATATACCAACACATTGAAATAAGGTTTTAAAATGAAATTTATTAATAAATAATGGAATTATCGTCCTACCGGTATAAAAATAATTAAAAAAATATCTATTTATCCTCCCGAAAGAAAATTGCTTTCGGGTTTTTTTATACTTTTGCACTTATAATTAATACGTAATAATTTGAAATTTAGTGAATTTGGACTCCGACAGGAGGTTTTTGAAGGAGTTGAGGCAATGGGCTTTGACGAGCCTTCACCGGTGCAAGAGAAGGTACTACCTTTGGCACTCGAAAAAAAAGATTTAATAGCCTGTGCTCAAACAGGAACAGGAAAAACGGCAGCATACTTATTGCCATTGTTACACCACATAAAAAATTCTGGTGATAATAAAATAAAAGGCCTTATTTTGGCACCAACCCGCGAGCTGGTTCACCAAATAGATAGGCAGTTTCAGGGATTTGCATATTTTGTGGGGTTAGACTCGGTAGCAATTTATGGCGGCGGCGATGCTGCAATTTGGGAACAACAACGAGTTGCCATTGAGCGGGGCGCACATGTGCTAATAGCTTCGCCCGGGCGAATAATATCGCACATTAATTTGGGCTATGTTGATTTTTCGGCATTAGAATATCTTATTCTCGACGAGGCAGACAAAATGCTCGACATGGGTTTTATGGAGGACCTTGAGAAGATAATAAAGCACCTGCCCAAAAAGAGGCAGACAATGCTTTTTTCGGCAACCATGCCACCTAAAATAAGGCAATTGGCAAAATCTATTTTAAATAACCCCGACCAAATAAATATTGCTACCTCAAAACCTGCCGAAGGAGTGCTGCAAGCTGCTTACCTTACATACGACAAGCAAAAAAACCCACTTATAAGCCATCTGCTTGCCGAAAAAGAGCTTGATAGCGTAATAATTTTTGCATCGACAAAAGTTAAGGTTAAAGAGCTGCTAAAAGATTTGGTTAAGGCAAAATTTAAGGCAAAAGCAATACACTCCGACCTTGACCAAAAAGAGCGCGAAGAGGTAATGCTGGGCTTCCGAAACCGGAAATTCCCGATACTCGTTGCCACCGACATTGTTTCGCGGGGTATAGATATTGATAATATTGGTCTGATAGTAAACTATGATGTGCCCAACGACCCCGAAGATTACATACACAGGGTTGGGCGTACCGCCCGCGCAAAATCAACGGGCGTGGCTTTATCGTTTATTAACCAAACCGACCAGTTTAGATTTTCTCAAATTGAGAAACTTATTGAAGATGAGATATTTAAAGTGCCAAACCCACCTGAGATTGGGGCAGGACCTGAATATAATCCTCAAAAAAAATATGGTGGAAAACCAAAAAGATACGGAAATAGAAACTCGGGCAGCAAGAGGACAGGCAACAAACACAGAGGAGGCAAAAGAAAGAGATAATTAGTGCCAACAATAAAACCCTACAAAATTAAAAATGTTTCTTTTTGAACCAACGTTACAATAGTACGTTATATTTTAAGAATTGAGTCCGCTCGAACTATTCGGATACTAACCTCACTTGCATCAGTAAATTAGGAAAATAATATTTAATACCGGTT